>DAOVJL010000226.1 GCA_030673275.1 Sulfurimonas sp. | reverse complement strand
TCCCATATGCCATTTTCTTTCAACTCATTCTCAATATTTGAATGAAAAAGTTGATTATTATCTTCTACATGTAAAATTGAATAATGCTTTGCTTTCACCTCATCAAAACTGTAACCTGTTATCCTGCTAAAAGCTGGATTTACAGCTTCAATCTCCATATAAGCGTTAAGGACAACTACTCCCTCATTAATACTGTTAAAAACCTCTGCTGAGAGTTTTTGATCTAATTCTGCCTCATTTCTGTCTTCAATCAGTTTATTAAAGGCCTTTTGCATATCTGAGAGTTCATCTGAACCTTTTAGTTCAAATATATAGCTGTAATTACCTGTTTTACGCATTTCATTCATCATTTTTGTTGTTTTAATAAGGTCATCGACTGCCCTTCGTATTATTAAAATCCCTAAAACTAGTGACATAAGCGCAACTATAAAAGTTATAATTAAAAATATACCGGTTTCTTTAGCTATACTATTTTTTTCATCACTAGATTTTTTTAAAATATCATCTTGCATCTCATCACTTATTTTCTTTATTATATCTATACGCTGAGTTGATTGTTTCCACCACTCATCTACAGATATGTTATCTATATTTTCACATAAATAATTTATTGCATTAACAGCTGGAAGATCATCTATTTGAATCATATTATCAATCTCAAAAGTATCTTTTTTCTCTTTTTTCATTTTTATAATGATTGGAAGCATCTTTGCATATTTTTGTATGGTGTTTTTTATAATTAAAATTTTATCTCTATCTACATCACTGAACTGTTGCATAGTGGCATATTTATCTATAATATTGAGAGACTCTTTATAATCTTTCCTAAATAATTCTATTAAATTTTCATCACCGCGAATAAGATAATTTTTAAAATTATGTATCATCCCTTTAAAGCCCAATAGAGGTAGTAAATCGTTAATAAAATAATTTCTGTATATTTTATATTGTACAGATTCAATAAGTTTATCAACATTTTTTATTACCGGCTGCTGAAATTCTTTCTTTAATTTTTTTTGATACTTCAATGGTGCAGTATGATAAAATGTATCTAGCAGCTGATTAAATTTATTTGTATACTCATTTACAAGTATATGCTTCTTTGCATCTAACTTCTTAGCTTCAAAAACACTGCTTAGCATCCCTCTCTCTTTTGCAGCATTCTCTTGGAGCCACAATAGAGTCAAATATGCGCTATATTCTCTAGCTAGCATCTTATTTTGAACATCATAGGAGAGATTATTTATAAGCTGCAAATATTTAGTTATGACATCTGAGTAAGCTTTAAAGATATCTATATTTTTATATCCGTTATCTATGTTTGTGCGAATAAAATCAAGATACTTAAACTCTTTATCTATGATGTTTTTCTTTGTTGGTATCTCACTAAAAGAGTAATCAATACTTCGCATAAGTAAATTAAATTCACTATTTGTATTTTCTCTTTTGCTCTTCATTTTCTCTATGTATATGAGGTTGTAATTTTCTAAATAACTACTGCTTACCCCTCTTTCAAGCTGTATTGCATGTATTAAATCTGATAGTTTCATAGAGACTTTGATAGTTTGGCTTGATTCATTTAATATTTTATATTGTTCATACTTTTCAAAAAAAGTATATAAACCAAGAGCAGACATGGAAAAAAGAAGAGGCAATAACATCAATAATAATCTAATTTTTATTTGACTCATGAAATCTCAATTCTAAAAATTATTATAATATATTCTTATAATACACTTACCGTACCATATGGTTTAATTCTAACGAAATTAAACTTAACCAAACCTAACATTTTTATGATACAAGCAAAGTATAAAAATAATAATAGTTTCTCAAAATAGTACTAACTTTATGCTAAGATATATAAATAATACTTACTTTAGGGGATTATCTTATGCACTATATACGCTTTTTCAATGAACTCAATATTAATGACGTTCCAACGGTAGGTGGAAAAAATGCTTCACTCGGAGAGATGTATCAAAACTTAACCCAAAAAGGTATACATGTACCTAATGGTTTTGCTACTACAAGTGATGCTTACTGGCTGCTTTTAGAAGAAAATAATATTAAAGATGAGATTCATCATATTCTTCGTGACCTTGATATTTCGAATACTTCTAACCTTCAAAAACGCGGACTTGCTGTTCGAAAACTTATACTAAACTCTAAACTTCCTGTAGTACTCGAAGATGAAATACTCCAAGCTTATAAAATTCTCTCTAATGAATATAAAACAGATGCGGTTGATGTGGCCGTTCGATCTTCGGGAACAGCAGAAGATTTGCCAGATGCCAGTTTTGCAGGGCAACAAGAAACATTTTTAAATATAAGCAGTCAATGTGAACTCTTACAAAGTGTTCTGCACTGCTTCGCTTCACTATTTACAGACCGTGCAATAAGCTACCGTACCAGTCGTGACTTTAACCATTTTAAAGTTGCTCTCTCTGTAGGGGTACAAAAAATGGTACGAAGTGACATGTCATCAAGCGGTGTTATGTTTAGTATCGATACAGAGAGTGGTTCAAAAAATTTAATACTTATCAATTCCATATGGGGCTTAGGTGAAAACGTAGTAAGCGGAAGAGTCAATGCAGATGAGTTTTTTATCTTCAAGCCTACTTTAAAAATGGGCATAAACACTATTTTAAAACGCTCTTTAGGTAGTAAAAAAGAAAAGATGTTATACAGCGGAGACACTGCAAATACTATTAATGTTGATACTACCGTAGAGGAACAAGAGAGTTTTTCCATAGATGACAAAGAAGTCATACAGCTAGCAAAGCAAGCACTTATAATCGAAGAGCATTATGGTCGCCCTATGGATATTGAATGGGCAAAAGATGCAAAAGACAATAAACTCTACATTGTCCAAGCAAGACCTGAGACTGTACAAAGCAGACTAAATCAAAGCATGACATCTCAACAGTTTTCACTAGAGAATACCAAAAATGCAAAAGTCT
>DAOVJL010000080.1 GCA_030673275.1 Sulfurimonas sp. | reverse complement strand
GGTAAAGGGAAGTGAATTTAGAGTTAATGCTGATGTAGTTATTATGTCTCTTGGTTTTGATCCAGAAGTTCCATCATTTTTACATGAGAATGGAATTGATACAAATAAGTGGGGTGAGATTATTGTAGATGAAGAAACTCACGAAACTACTACTGCAGGTATTTATGCCGGTGGAGACTGCTACAGAGGTGCTGACTTAGTTGTTACTGCCGCCTTTGATGGTCGTGAGGCTGCTAGAAGTATCTCTAAGACTTTACTTAAATAACTACATAAATTTTGTTACATGTAGAGTATCTGCATGTAGCTTTCATATTCGTGTGACCATCCCATTCTTATAAATATAGAAAAATCATTCAAAAATTCACTTCAAAATTGAAATTGAATTTTTAAAATGTTAGAATATTGAAATAACTAAGAATCAGCTGGCTTATTCAGAGGGTTCAATTATAATTTAAATTATTTTATATGTAAAAGTGGAGAGCAGACTTTTAATGCCTGATAAATTCTGAAACATTGCAATAAAAAAAGCCGAACTGCCTTTTGGGCAACCCGGCATTTTAATGATTAAATCAAAAACTACGGAATTTCAATAACTTCGTTTTTAACCATTCTAACTGATTCAATAGTCACTGAACCTTTTCCGATCATTGCAGTTGCAGTAGCAGCTCCAAGCATACTTGCTGAAGTTGTACCAATTCTTGCCTGTACTTCAATCATATGCGTACCAGCAGTTAAATTTTCAGCAATAAAATTGAAAGAGTTGGCATTCATCGTCTCAAGCATCAGCCTAATTGTCTCCTCATCTGTAACACACAGTGAAAGTTCCGTTGCTCCCTCTAATGTACAAAGCTCCAAGACACCTTGAAGTTCTGCTTCAAGTTCTTGTTTTCTCTTACAAAAAGTAACTACACCCGGTGCAGCTGGCTCCCCGTCTATCAACACTTGCACTTGTACTGTCGCTTCTGCTGTTGAAGTATCTTTTACTGACCCCTTACTTTTTACCGTCGTATCAGTATAAAGACCACATTCAAGCGAAGCATCAATAAACAGATCTTTTTGATTTGCTGTTTTGATACTATTCGAAAGGATTGTTGACCAACTATGATCCTCTGTTGAGTTTATTAGATTAACACTAGATACCGCCGCTGTCGCTTTTGCAGACGCTTCTGCCATTGCACTCACCGCTCCTAAACCAAGTACCAAAGTACTTGCCACTACTATTTTCATAAATTTTTGCATGATATATCCTTTTCTCTAGATTTTCACATTTGTGATTATCATTGATAATTCCCCCACAAGGCAAACCACGAGGCATTGGATACTTTTTACATCTCTTAAAGAGATAACATATATCTGTTCCGGTATTGTACCGACTTTGATTTTTACCTTATCCTTATTAATATTATAAAACTGAAATACTTAAATGTTAATTAAAATACTTAAATGTTAATTAATTGAGCCCTCTGAACAATTAAGAAAATTTGCTTAACCTCTTTCAAGCCAACAATTAGCTAAAATAAGTATACTAAAGAACCAAGTTTGAGGGATAAATATGCAGTGGAAGAGGGTGTGGATTTTACTTTTTTCGCATATCCAAAAGAGATTATATTAAATGATAATTCAAAAACAGAGGTGCTGACTTAGTTGTTACGGTCGCCTTTGATGGTCGTGAAGCTGCTAGAAGTATCTCTAAGACTTTACTTAAATAACTATATAAATTTTGTTACATGTAGAGTATCTACATGTAACTTCTATCTCTATTTAATAATCTTGCCCTTACATTAATATTTTTAATATATCAAAAATAAAAAAATTTCACTATAATAAGTAATTAAAAATATAAAGGCATTGGATGCAGCAAAAATCAAGAAAAGCTTTTTCTTTAATAGAGTTAATGATAGTAATCGTGATATTGGGACTTTTAGCGGCTATGGTTATGCCAAATCTTACAGGTAAGGCTGAAGAGGCTAAGAAGAATTTGGTTTGTGTTCAGATGAAGAGTATATATAACGGTGCTCTTGACATGTTTAAAATAAATAACAGTGTTTACCCTTCGACCGAGGAGGGTTTAAAGGCATTAGTAGAAAACCCGGATGAAGAGAAGTACCTTTCATATTCAGCTGGCGGGTACTTTAAAGACTCTAAAATGCCAAAAGATTCTTGGGGCAGAGAGTTTATTTATCTAAATGAAGATGGTGTTGTTGAGCTTATCTCTCTCGGAGCTGATAGAAAAGAGGGTGGTAAAGATGAAAAAGCTGATATTAAAATGAGTGAGTGTAAGTAGAAAGTTGAAAAGATATGCCTTCACTCTTATGGAACTATTGATAGTTGTAGTGATTGTTGGAGTGGTTTACTCCTTGGCTATCAGTAATTTTAAAAAGATTCAAGAAGGTAAAGTAGAAGTGACTCTAAAGAGCTTAAAGGAGTACCTTAACAGTTATACGCATAAAAGCAGTGTGGAAATTTTATGTTTAGATGATTGTTCCAGTTGTGATATCTTTGTTGACGGTGAGAAGCGTAGTGAAGATGACTCACTTGAGAACTTTATAGATGATTCTATAGCTGTTTATAAATATGATTTTAATTTGGGTGCATCAAAGATTACAAAAAAAGTATATTTTAATACTCAAAATGTTGAAGAGGATGTTTGTTTCTCATTTTCTATAGATAATAAAGGGGTAGGTGACCAAGTGTTAGTAGAGTTTAAGAACAGAGTTTATGATTATTCCACTTACTTAACTTCAACACCGGTATACAGTTCTTTAAAAGAAGCAACAGATGTAAAAGATCAGTTGATGTATGAGGTACGACAGTGATTTTTAGATATAAGGGTATAGATTCACAAGGTAAAAAAGTTAGTGATAAACTTGAAGCCAGCTCTATAAGCGAGGCAAAAAGTAAGCTCAAAATCAAGAAAATAATTTATCAAAGTATAAATGAAGAGAGCCCTGCCTTTTATGAAGATTTTACTTTTTCTCGTAAATATAAAATACCCCCAAGAGAGCTTTCTGCTCTGTCTCGTGAACTATCTATGTATATTCGTTCAGGTATTAGCATAGTTTCCGCTCTAAAAATACTACAAACTCACTATGAAAATAATAAAAAAATGAAGCTGTTTTTAACTACGGTTTCAACGCATCTTGATGAAGGTAAAGATTTTTATGCAGCTTTAGAATCTCAAAGTGTAGTGATATTGCCAGAGTTTTTTAAGCAGTCTATTAAAGTCAGTGAAAGTAGCGGTATTTTAGATGAAGTTCTTTTGGAACTCTCTCGTTTTTTAAAAGAGCAGGATAAAATTGTAAAAGAGATAAAAAGTGCTTTTGCTTATCCATCTTTTATGATTTTTATATCATTGCTTATGATATCTTTTATGCTCTCTTTTGTAGTGCCGCAAATTACAGGTGTTTTTGATAGTATGGATCAAGAGCTGCCAAAAGCTACTCAGGCAGTAATTGCAATGGGTGATTTTTTCAACAATAATTTTACAACTATTTTGGCACTTATATTTACCTCTATAGTTACTTTTATGTTTCTTATGAAGAAAAGTCATGCTTTTGCCTACTATATTCATAAACTCATCTTAAAACTTCCGCTATTTGGCGTAATAACACAAAAAAGTGAGTTGGCAAGGTTTGCATATATTGCTTCACTTTTGGTTCGCTCAGGTGTACCGTTTGTCCAAACAATAAACTTAAGTGCCAATACTCTGAATAACCTAGTTTTAAAAGAGCTTTTTATAGATGCTTCCCAAAAAGTTGTTGAAGGAAAACTGCTTTCAACTGCTTTATATGGTTCAAAAACCAAGATAGATTACGCATTTATCCAGTCAATAGCTTTAGGTGAAGACACCTCAGAGCTTCAAAATGTTTTGACAAATATTTCAGAGTTGTATTTTGAAGAAAACAGAGATAAAATCAATATGCTCTTAACTCTGCTTGAACCTGCCCTTATGCTTTTTGTCGGTGGAAGTATAGGTTTTATCGTTGCTGCAATGCTGCTGCCTATTTTTTCTATGAGTATAGGATAGTTACATGCTAAAAAAAAGAAAAGCTATTGCACTTCTTATAACTATGTTTTTGATAATTGCCATAACTCTAAGTATTGGAATTGGCTTAAAGTATGTAAATAAGGCATCTAATGAGGTTGAAAGTGAAAACTTTATGCTTCAAACGAGTGTAGTTTTGGATGATGTGTTGGCAATACTAAAAACTTCTAATGAATTGGAAAGTATTGTTAAAAATAAGTCTAAAGAAGCTTTTTACGACCTTTTATCCAAACCTAGTTTTATCTCTTTTGATACTCCGGCTATAAATATCTCTGTAGAAATTAAAAGTGCCAGGACTAAAATAAATCCAAATATTCTCATTAAAGATAAAAATGAAGTAAATCAAGAGATGGCAGATGCACTGAATTTATATTTTAGTAATTATGACATAAATGCTGCTTATGTTGATATGATGTTAGATATGATGAGTGGAGCTAAAGAAGACTTATCTTATAATAGTGAAATATTTTACGATAAAACTGATTTATTTAGAGATTACATTGTTTCAAAAAAACATTTGAGTGAAATAGATGATTTTTATGAAAAGACTTTTCATGATAATAATTTGAAAAATATAAATTTTGACAATCTTTTTTATTTTAGCAGCGATAAAAATATTCGTATTGATTTAAACTATGCCACTGCTGATGTTTGGGAACTGATGCTTGGATGCACAAAAGAGAGAGCTCAAACTATAGCATCCGGTGCCGGTACTTGGAATAATATTGATAATACAAATTTACAAGATGATGAAAAAGATGCGCTTAGTAAGTTTAATACAAGCTATTTTGAACCATATTTAGAAGTTGTAGTCAATATTATGAATAGTAATAATATTGCTAAAGTTAGATTTGAGTATGATATGAAAACAAAAGAGGGGACAAATTTTAGTTATGACATTTAATGAAAAATATAAAACACTTTTTTTAGATCCTCTTTCAGAAGCTACCAATGTGAATGAGAAAGTAAATATTATTTTGTCCCCATCTCTTTACTGGGTAAAAAAAATATCTCTGCCTGTTAAATATGTAAGAGATGCACTTAAATTTCTTCCTTCTGTTTTTGAAGATATATTACCCGAAGGACACTACAGTTACAGCGCATATAAATGTGAAGAAACACAAGGTTTAAACTCAAATTTCTTTGTTTTTGCATATGAAGATAAACGCATACTGGATGTAATGAGTAAAAAAAATATTTTAATCTCAAATGTTGCTAATGTCTATTTTGCTCAAAGTGAACTGCAAAATACACAGGGAGCTATCAAAGTAAATGAAAAGCAGAGCATCTATGTAAAAGATGAACTTGTCATATTGGTACCATGCTGCTGGATAGAAGAAAAAGGTGAGCTAGACCTTACTTTTCTTTCACTGTCTAAGCACACAATAACCTTGCAGCAGTTTGGGCATATTGTAGATTCAAGAAGTCTTTACAGCATAGGTGCAATGATTCTTGTGCTAATTTTACTTGTGGGAAGTGAGTATCTTATTACAGCCAAAAAGTCTGCAGATATTGTAGAGTCAAAAGAAAAACTTTTTTCACAGCATAATTTAAAAGAAACCATGCTTCAAAACAGATCAATGTTAAAAGAATATCAAACTATCCATGCCAGACAAACAAACATTAGATTATACACATCCTATATACTGTCTGTAAGGTTAAAACAAGAAGAAAAGTTAACACAGCTTAATGTTAAGAATGAAACTCTTAGTGCAAATTTTAGTGGGGTGAACAGAGAAAATTTTACACATATAACAAAGATTTTAAATCCTAAAAAAGTGAAATTTAAAACTAATTATAAGAAAAATACTTTATATGTGGAGATGAACCTGTGAGTCGCATCAATCCTATACATATTGCCATTTTGCTTCTGCTTGCTTTAGTTATCGTATCGTTTGGACTCAGCAGTGCAAAAAGCGAATTAAAAGAGGCGAAATATGCTTATAAAGAAACATTAAAACTCTCTGCAGAATTAAGTGCTCTTAAAGGGGTTTATTCAGATAAAATAAAAGTAAAAAAGTCACTTCAAAAAATATTAAGTC
>DAOVJL010000179.1 GCA_030673275.1 Sulfurimonas sp. | reverse complement strand
TCCATCAACAATAACAGCAGCTGTAACTCTTTTTATACGAGCAAACTGACTTTTAGTTACTGAAACAGTTTTTCCAACCTCATAATTGGTTGTACCTGTGTTTTTCTCATACTTTTCACTAGTTTGATTACTCTTTAGTCCTTGAACCGGTCCTATATTACTAACAGTTCCCGGAACTCCGCCAACTTCTGGAGGTGTTGCTCCCTCTCTTTTTTCTTCACTGACCTGTTCACTTCTAACAACATTCTCAGGATCATATGTCTCAGATGTAGAGTTCTGAATAGAAAAATCAAACTCAATGGTAACTTGGGCTACAACTTTTTTCTCTCCACCGACAAAAGGAGATACAACTTCTATAATTTTTTTCTGTTTTTTCTTCTCTTGCTTTGTTTTATATTTTTGTTGATTAGCTGAGAGTTCACCCATTTGAGCCATCTCATCTTCATCACCCAAAGTTTCACCCTCACTGTCAATAAGCATAACATTTGCAGAAGTAAGCTTTGGTACAGCCGCTGAAACAAGATTTTTTATCCCTCTAATCTGTCTAGAGGAGAGTCTTCTTCCCTCAACTATTTGAACCATTACTGAAGCTGTCGAATCAATCTGCTTAGATACAAAGAGTGTGTCTTTTGGCATAGCTAAACTTACACTTGCAGACTCAATAGGAGCCAAGGCATTTATTGTACGGGAGAGTTCACCTTCAAGAGCACGAAGGTATTTAATATTTTGGTCAAATGAAGTTGCGCCAAACTCTTGAGTGTCAAAAAGTTCAAAGCCAACTCCAGTGTTTTTTGGAATGCCTAATGATGCGATAGCAATACGCTCTTTATAGACTACATTTTTTGGAACTTTTATAATATTTTTATCTAATAATAAATATGGAACATTATTTTTTTCTAAGTGCTCAACAACCTTGGCTGCATCTTCTGAAGTAAGAGAGTCAAAAAGTACTTTATATTTACTAGTCGCATCTTGTTTGGCCGTATATACAACCATAAAAATTAAAAATGCAACAATACCCATAACAGCAGCTGCTATAATTAACTTTTGTTGTTTAGTTAACTTCTCATATAGAATAACTAATTGTGAAAAAAGTACTTTAAAATCCATCAACTTCCCATTTTAAAAATTATAAAAATTGTACCACTAATTTGAAAAAATGGCTATTTTGCTTATCTGTACCTACAGTAACTCTAATAGCATTCATTCCATAACCACTTAAATCTCTAACTATCATCCCTTTTTGCAAAAGAGAGTTTGATATCTTTGTAGAACTTTGGTTATTATTTAGACACAATGTAACAAAATTTGTATAGCTGTTTATTATATCTATTTTTTGCTCTTTTGCAAACTCTTCATAGCGTTTCATCTGCTCAAAGTTAAGAGTTATACTTTTTTTCACAAACTCTTCATCACTTAAAGCTACTGATGCAGCTTCAAGAGACAAGGTTGTAATGTTAAATGGAGGTCTAAGTTTGTATAACTCTTTTATAATTTTTTCATTTGCCACACCATAGCCAATTCTCATTCCGCCAAGCCCATAAGCTTTAGAAAAAGTACCAAGATATATTACATTTGAAAATTGTTCTATCAGTTCTTTTACAACTATCTCTTTTGAGCTATCTTTAGCTTTTGCATACTCCATATAAGCACCATCAACGACTACCATAGTATCACTATCTATCTTTTTTACAAAATCAAACAGTTCTTTAGAGTCAATCGCATCACCAGTTGGATTGTTAGGTGTACAAAGAAAAATAATCTCCGGTTTTTCTTTTTTGTAAATATCATAAAATTCATCTAAGTCATGACGCTGCGTGGATGTTCTGATTATCTCGGCACCAACATGTTTAGCATATATCTCATACATTGCAAAAGTCATACTGTTTATCAAAATTTTCGAGTTAGAATCTGCTTTTGCATGAATCAAAAACTCTATAACCTGGTCACTACCAGAGCCAATTATTATATTTTCATCTTTGACTTCAAATCTTGAGCTAAGTCCATTTTTTAACTTTATCATCGAATCATCAGGATACAGAGCCATATTTTGAACTATATTACTGACCGCATTTTGAACCTTTGGCGAACAACCGTAAGGATTCTCATTTGAAGCAAGCTTAACAATATCCTTTGGTTCTATACCAAACTCACGAACAACCAACTCAATTGGCTTTCCAGCTTCATAAGTTTTAATATTTTGCAGATTTTTATTAAACGTCACTATTTTCACCCTTTACATAACTTCCCAGCCATGTTACTTCACCATCATGTTTTGATAATACTCTTTGAATAGCTTTTTCATCTATGTGTCCATAAAAATCTATATAGAACCAGTAACCAAACCCGCCTTTATCTTTTGACGGACGAGATTCTATTTTTGAAAGATTTATATTTTCATTATCAAAGTCTTGTAAGAAATGTACAAGAGAACCTGCCTCTTCTGCATCCTTTAGTCTTACCAAAATGGAAGTCTTGTCATCTTCACTTGGAGCATTTTTAAAATCACTTAAAATTATAAATCTTGTCTGAGAACCTATATCATCCTCTATATCATCAAAAAATGTTGGCACACCATATAGTTTTGCAGCAATATGACTACATATAGCAGCAGCATTTTCATCAGCGCACGCGAGTATTGCCGCTTTTGCCGTTGATTCTACCGGAATCTGCTCAACATTCTCAAACCCATGCTCAGACAAGAACTCTCTACATTGACCAAAACCTTTATCTTTTGAGTATATTTTTGTAATATTTTCAAGTTTTATTGCTTTTGTTGCAAATGACATGTGAATAGGCATATAAAGCTCAGCTACAATTTTTACAGAACTTTTTGCAAGCAGGTCCAGTGTCTCACCAACAATTCCATCTCTAGAATTCTCAATTGGAATAACGCCAAACTTAGCCCTTTTTGCCTCTAATGTTTTAAACACAGCGTGAATAGAACCTAATGACAGGTAATCACTCATAGCACCGAAACGGCTCTCTGCTGCTTGATGTGTAAAACTTCCTTCAGGTCCAAGATAAGCTACTCTCTCCGGAAGCTCTAAATTTCTAGAAACTGCAAAAACTTCTAAAAATATTGCTTCAATTGCATTCTTGTTTAAAAGTCCTCCGCTCTTTGCACTTATCTCAGCCAATCTTTCAATGATTGCTTTTTCTCTCTCCGGTCTGTAAATAGCTCCGCCAGTATCACTCTTAATCTCTCCAACCCTTTCAACAACATCCATTCTCTTATTGAGAAGTTCTAAAATCTCATTATCAATAGTGTCAATAGCAACTCTACAATCATCTAAAGTTTTCATATAGCCTCCCTTTTCTTTAGAAATCTCTGTGAGAAAATTTCTTGCATATCAGCATAAATATAGTCTGGTTTTAATCGTGGTTCTAAAAATGGCACTATCTCTGAAGCAGTTTTATACTTTCCGCTCGTTACAAAGACCGTTTTCATTCCCATCTCTTTTGCTCCACC
>DAOVJL010000177.1 GCA_030673275.1 Sulfurimonas sp. | reverse complement strand
ATTAGACGGTCTTAAAGAGTTGGAATATCGCGGTTACGATTCAGCCGGTATTGCAGTGCTTGAAGATGGTAACTTTTCCAACTACAAAGCCGTTGGTAAATTAGTAAATCTAGAAGAAAAAACTAAAGATTTTTCAACCAAAGGCTTTGCTGTAGGAATTGGTCACACTCGCTGGGCAACCCATGGAAAGCCAACAGAACTAAATGCTCATCCACACTTAGGTGAAAGCTCTTATGTAGTTCACAACGGAATAATAGAAAATTATGCTCCGTTAAAAAAAGAACTAATAGAGAGTGGTGTTACTTTTTTAAGCCAGACAGATACAGAAGTGATAGTTCACCAGTTTGAAAAAAATTTAAAATCTTGTGCCACTGCTTTTGAGGCATTTAGCAAAACAATCTCTGAATTAGATGGTGCTTATGCCGTACTACTTGTTACTAAATCTGAGCCAGATACAATCTTTTTTGCAAAGCATGGCTCACCTATGTTAGTTGGAGTAAACAGTGAAGATGAGAAATATTTTGCATCTTCAGATACTCCACTTATAGGTCATTGTTCTAATGTAAACTACTTTGAAGATGGTGATTATGGATATGTTACATCTACAGAGATAGCTATTTTTGATAAAGATGGAGCTAAAAAAGAGCCCATTTTTTCGGCTCTTTCACAAAACAAACTCTCTGCTCAAAAAGACGGGTATAGATTTTTTATGGAAAAAGAGATTTATGAACAAAGCGATGTGATTTCGGATACTCTTATGGGCAGACTAAGTGATGAAGAGATTATTTTTGACGAACTTGACAAAAGCCTTTTTGATGGAATAAATGAAATAAAACTTTGTGCTTGCGGGACTTCATACCATGCAGCTATGAGTGCATCTTATCTTTTTGAGAGATACTCAAAGATAAGAACTTCACTTGAAATAGCAAGTGAGTTTAGATATCGTAGCCCGATAATGAGCAAAGATACTCTTTTTGTAGTAATTTCTCAAAGTGGAGAGACTGCTGATACACTAGAGACTCTTAAAATGGCAAAAAATGCAGGGCTTAAAACTTTAGTCATCTGTAATGTAGATAACTCATCTATGGTAAGATTAGCAGACGCTTGCATCTTGACTAGAGCTGGTATAGAAAAAGGGGTAGCATCAACTAAAGCTTTTGCCACTCAGATTACAGTTTTTTGGATGCTCAGTCTATATGTTGCAAAACTTCGTAACTCTCTTGATACTGCTAAAATAGCTAAACAAATCTCACTACTTCGTGAAATACCAACACATGTCAAAGTACATGATGAGA
This sequence comes from Sulfurimonas sp., assembly GCA_030673275.1. GTDB lineage: Bacteria > Campylobacterota > Campylobacteria > Campylobacterales > Sulfurimonadaceae > Sulfurimonas. Next base: position 2,257 of record DAOVJL010000177.1, on the reverse strand, counting down.
TGCATGAACGCATAAAAAGATTATCAAAAAGATACCTTCACGGTCATGGCTTTTTCTTTATTGGAAGAGATATATTTTTCCCTCTTGCATTAGAAGGTGCTTTAAAACTTAAAGAGATTTCATATCTTCATGCTGAAGGATATCCATCTGGTGAGATGAAACATGGTCCAATTGCCCTTGCTGACCCAGAACTTTTTACTATTGCCCTGCTTCCAGAACATCTGCACTATGAAAAATCAAAAAGTAATGTAGAAGAGTTAAGTGCTAGAGACTCTACTATCTGTGCTATTAGTGCAAAAGAGTTTGACAAAGCAGATGATTTTGTGCAAATATCTACATGTCAAGACTATATGCTGGAATTTTTTGAGATGATGATTGTTGTACAACTTCTCTCACTTGAAATATCAGTTAGATTAGGTAATGATGTTGACATGCCGAGAAATTTAGCAAAAAGTGTTACTGTAGAATAATAATTTCTTATAATTTCATTTTATCTTTATCTTTATAAAGGTAATATTACCTTTATAAATAATCTTAAAGTGATTTCATATGACAACAAAATCAAGACTTCTTCTTATAGTTACTTTCATGCTTCTTGGCTTAACTGCAGCAACAATTATTAATATCTCTCTTAATTTTAGAGAATACAGCATAAACAGCGCAGTTGAAAAATCTAAATTAGCCGCAAATATTGTAAAAGATGGCTTAACTGCTCATATGGTTAATGGCATTATGGATAAAAGACAATACTTTTTAAACCAAATCTCCAGCAACAATAATGTAGAATTTTTAAGATTAGTAAGAGCAGACGGTGTTGTTAAACAGTATGGACTAGGATTAAATGAAGAAACTCTTCGAGATGCCATAGATAAAGAGGTTCTAAGAACTGGCAAAACCATTAAAAAAATAACAGAAAATCCAGAAAATATCGTACTAAGAATTACTATACCATATAAGGCTACTACAGATAACAGCAGTCCTAACTGTTTAAACTGTCATAATGTAAAAAAAGGTGAAACTTTAGGTGCAATTAGTATGGAGTTTGATATTAGTCACATGAGAAACAGCGGTATGATGACTATACTTAAAATTTTAGGGATCAACTTACTATTTATTGTTGTTGTTCTGATTTTAATGAACTACTATGTAGCTCCATATATGAAACTCTTTGCAAATATGCAAGAGGGTGTAAAAAAAGCATATAGTGGTGATTTTACACACAACTTTAGCTCAAGTGTTGGCGGTGATGCTAAAAAAGTAGTAAATCAAATGAACTCTCTGTTTGGAAAAATGCAAGAAACTTTTGGAGATATTAAATACAATCTTGCCACCTTTATACCGCAAGGAGGTGTATCGTCTGCAGACCCGCTACATGAAGCTAAAACAATTATAAATGAACTCTCAGATATATATAAATTTAAAAAGACTATAGAACTTGATGCATCAAAAGATGCAGTATACTCAAGAATAGTTGATATTTTAAAAATAAAATATAACCTAATCAGATTTTCACTATATGAGGTCAATAACTCCCAACACGTTAGAAAACCAATATATACCCATAATGGAGATTCTATATGCTCAGAATCTGTTAATGAAGATTCAACACTATGTAGAGCTCATAGAACAAAAACTGATGTAATCTCATCAGAATTTATAAATCTGTGTCAATCATGTAAAGCTGAAGACTTGAATTATATATGTTTATCATTTACTATAAACAGTGAATACTCATTAGTTCTTTCTATAACTACAGAAGATAGTGATGAAATTAAGAGGATTCAGACCCAAATAGCTAGTATTAAAAATTACCTTGAAGCTGCTAAGCCGGTAATAGAAAGTCGTATACTAATGGATAAATTACGAGATACCTCACTTAGAGATGGAATGACAGGTCTTTACAATAGAAGATTCTTAGAAGAGATGATAGATAAGATTATGAGCCAGTCTGAAAGAAATAAAGATACATACAGCATTATGATGTTAGATGTTGATTTCTTTAAAATGGTAAATGATACATATGGGCATGATATCGGTGACATGGTAATAGTAGAAATCGGAAAACTATTAAAAGACAGTATTCGTGATGCTGATCTTGCTATTAGATATGGAGGGGAAGAGTTTGTAGTAATGCTTCATAATGCAAGCGATGAAGGAACACTACAAGTAGCAAATAAGATACACTCTGCATTTGCCAACCTTATTTTTAATGTTGGACCAGGAGAGACTATGCAAAAAACAATGAGTATAGGTATAT
>DAOVJL010000192.1 GCA_030673275.1 Sulfurimonas sp. | reverse complement strand
ATTTTTTAGATAACTCATCGTCACCTTTCATTGCTTCATGCATCTTGTTACCGATAGTAGTCATTGCTTCGTCCCAAGTAGTACGAATCCATTTACCTTCACCACGAGCAGAACCCGGAGCACGTTTAAGTGGAAATGCTATACGATCTGGATCATACATCTGAGACTGTGTTGCATAACCTTTTGCACAGTTACGACCACGAGAACCAGGGTGAAGCGGGTTACCCATATATTTCTTAACTGTAAAAGTTTTTTTGTCAATCCAAGCTGTCAAACCACAAGAAGCCTCACAGTTTGAGCATGCAGTTGGAACGATAACATAATCAATTGCTTCAATACCGTCTGGGTTTGATTCACTTTTTACACCGTGACGATCAATACCACCTCTTTTCCAATCTTCTCCGCTTAACTCTTTAAAGTCATCCCACTCTTGCATTGGTGGATAAAATGATAATGAGTCTGGAGTGTTTGTAAACTTAGAATCACTAACAGAATCAGCAATAGCATCTGTTGTGAACACACCTTTTGCCATAGTAACGCCTGCAACAGTAAATGCAGCGCCCTTTAAAAATGTTCTTCTACTTTCTAAATACATTAATATTTTCTCCCTAACTCATTGGTAATAATTGTGGAATTATTAGCCATACATGTTTAACTATTGCTAAACCTACTAGAGCAAAAATAGCTGCTAGTTTTAAAATGCTTTCGCTTTTACTTGATCTGCTTAGTAATATAAATACCATTGGTAACAAATAAGCTATCCACTGACCTAACCAGAACATAACAGTATATGGTCCATCGCCTTTGATGTAATCCATAACTGCTGCTACTTCTTCTGCTTTCATTGGACCAAAGATATACTCTGACATGTAGATAGTAAATGCCATAAATGCACTTAAACCAAGAACTACACCTAAAGTCTTTTTAGCTTCATACGAGAGCTTGTTTCCGCCAACTAAAATCATAACTGCAGAACCAGAAAGCAGTGCTGCTAGAATCATTTGAGCTGACTCTGTCGGCATTTGCCATATTTCACGAGCTGTACACTGAGCCATAAGAGCAGCAGTATAAAGTGTTACAGGGATTGCTAAGATAGTTGTCCATAACAGTACTTTATCGTAAGTCTCATCTTTTTTCTTCCAAGCAAGGAATACAAGAAGAGTTAAAAGACCTAAGAAACCTGAAGCCATAAATGAACCAACAGCGATTGCTGATGTGAAGTTTGAGTAAACAAATATATGCCACATTCTAAACGGTTGATGTAAATCAGCAAGTGTAAATATCAAGAAAATATTAATAAAAACAAATGCAACTATAGCAGTTGGCAATCTTAAATTTTTAGCTGATTCCGGGTGCATTCTAAGAAGCATAAACAGCATAAAAATAACACCTGTACCGATACTTTTTGCCCACATATTAACCGTAACTAACCATGGCCAAACTATACCTGGTAACGCTACATCTAAAGTTACTACAGCATTTGTTGCTGCTAAAATTTCATGTGCCATTAGTGGTGCCCTCCTACTGGAAGATTTTTAATTTCTCCGAACAAGTTATGTCCTTCACCTCTATGAGAAGCAAGTGGGTTAAGGTTAACATTACCGCCACCAACGTAGAAATGGTGAGGATTAGTTCCCTTCTCAGGTTTACGAACTTGAACATTAGATTGATTAACTTGAATATACTTAGAGATATTTGAAGTTGGATCATCTAAATCACCAAAGATATTTGCTTGAACAGGACATGCAACAACACAAGCCGGCATCATACTAGAAGCAACTCTATGAGCACAATATGTACATTTATCAGCAGTTTGTGTTTGAGGATCAATATATATCGCTCCATATGGACAAGCCATAACACAACCAGCACAACCGATACAACGCTCTTTATCAATATTTACGATACCGTTATCTAAATAGTGAAGCGCGCTTACCGGACAGATTCTCTCACAAGGTGCATTCTCACAATGATTACATCTAAGTGGAGTAAATGTTCTTTTTGTTTCAGGGAAAGTTCCCACATCTACATATTTAACACGAAGTCTCCATGTACTAAGTGGAACTTCATTTTCCACTTTACATGCGATTTCACACCCTTTACATCCCATACACAGATGTAAATCAACCAGGAAGCCTAATTGCATATATTCTCCTTATAGCCATTTTAGGTGGCAAATGTTTAAGATTTATAATTATAACTAATCTTTAAAAAAAGAACTCCTTATTATTAATAATAAAAGATTTCTTATTACGTCAATAGTACCTACATAAAGCTTAAAAATATTATAAAAATGTGATAATTTTATAATATTTTTTACTCTTGGGAATATTTGAAAATCAAAATTGAAAGAAAATATAAAAAAAAGTGAGAATTTTATTCCTCTTCTTCCTCATCTTCGTCTTCATCTTCTTCCATCTCTTTTGCTTCAGCTATACAAGTTTGACCCTCTGCATAACCTTTAACATGAGCACCATATGTATAAGTTAACTCACCACCCATTTTACCTTGATAAAAAGTTGCTGCTGTAACTGCTGCTAATAATAAAACTGCTAAGATTTCTACTTTAAAAGCTCTTTTATAACAAGCGAACATTTTAATAAGTGCAATAAAAGTCATGGATAATGCTAAATATAGTCCAAGTTGTGCATGTTGAATAAGCTGTGCCTTAGCATCTGAAGATAAAAATTCAATAACTTCTTTAGCATCATTTTTACCGGTAAAATATGCTAATACTACAAATATAGCTGCAAATGACAAGAAACGGGAAGAAATTTTTGACATAATTTCAGTTGGTTTGAAAAGGTATAATAAACCTAAGACTAAAGAGATTATTGGTAAAGCTACTGCGAAGTGAGCTGCTGCTGGATGTAACATGTGGAAATCCTTATATTAAAATATACAAGGAAATTCTACACTTTATTTATTATTTTTTTTTCTAAGTGAAAAATTAATTTTATTTTTTAAGCCTAACCCTAACTGACTGTTCATGAGCTGTGAGCCCTTCAGTATTTGCAATAAGAGCACATTCCTCACCAATCTCATTTATAGCGTGAGAGCTAAAAGAGATAATAGATGTCTTTTTCATAAAATTTTCAACTCCAAGTGGAGAGTAAAATTTAGCAGTTCCACCAGTCGGAAGTGTATGGTTTGGTCCAGCTACATAATCACCTATTGCTTCAGGAGTATTGTGACCTAAAAAAATTGCTCCTGCATGTTTTATATATGGAAGTAGTTCAAAAGGATTATTTGTAGCAACTT
>DAOVJL010000036.1 GCA_030673275.1 Sulfurimonas sp. | reverse complement strand
TTTAACATTCTGTTTAGTCTTTTTATTGGTTGCTCTAATTTGTTTAACAATATAGTTCTCTGTCTTTTTTAAAAGTCCTAATTTGCTTGATATTGTATCAAACCAGTAAGTAGCATCAACACCGAAACCACCTACGCCTTCCTCTTTTAATATAGCGTCTCTCATTCTATTCACTTCTCTAACAGAATCATGGTTTAATGTCTTAGTGTAAAACTCTTTAGCTTTAGGAGATGCATAATTGTTAAAGTTAAGCATATAAGAGTTCTGTGCAGATATAAGGTTAGAAAATTTTTGTCTGAAATTGCCTTTAAAATAATCAGTAGAAGTAATATTAGTACCAACAGCTCTTTCTATGCCGGCTCTCTCTTTTGCCATTAAGAAATTAATATAGGCTATCATCTGTTTAGTTATTTCAGGAGATGCTGATGTGTTAGAGATTTTTATGAGAATATTTAAAAACTTAGCATTCATATTAGTGTAGTATGCAATCGCTTCTGCACCTTTTATATTTAATGAATCAACTTGTGATCTTATAGAACGTATCTTTGAAATATCATTAAGTGCTTTATTTGTTGCATTTGAAGTTTCTGTATCTATACTATTTAAATCAATTGTATTTAAATACTCTTTTAGCTCTTTTGTTCTTGCATCTGTAAGATTTCTTTGAGAAGGAAGCTTGTCTTTAAAACTTTTACCGCCACTACCTAAATAACCGGCAGTCATACCCCTCTCTTTTTGTGTTTCATGTATAAGTAATGATATGGAGCTAAGAAGTTTAGAGCTTTTTTGCAACTCCTCTAAATGATTTACATCTTTTAAGTTAGAGCTAATTGCCATAAATGCCAAAATAATAATTATAGTGATTGGAACAGCAGTTTGCAGTATTAATTTTACCCTGATAGAGAGACTATTGAGCATACAATGTCCTTGCTTTGTTTTTTTTTATGACTATTATAAGACATTTAAATAAAATATCCCTTAAACGGGCTTTTATAGGGGTAAAAAAATGTGATATTTATGCTCAGTTGGTAAGTTTTATAGTAGATGCCCATGTGCGATATAACACATGGTGAAAGTTAAAATAGATTTATTTTTTGAAACAGAGTAAAATTACTCTATCTTTTTAAATCTTCTAGAAAGATTTTGAGATAAAGTATTACTACTCTATCTCTGCATCGATAACATCTTCGTCATCTTTTTTCTTCTTTTGGTCAGCTTCACCAGCTTCTGCACCCTGTTCTTTTTTATACATCTCTTCAGTTACTTTATGAGAAGCTTCTGTAAGTGTTTTTACTTTTTCTTCGATTTGCTCTTTAGTTGCAGACTCATCTTTTAGAGTCTCTTTTAGGTCAGTAATTGCAGCTTCGATTGCTACTTTCTCTTCCGCTTCGATTTTATCACCCATGTCTGTCATTGTTTTTTCAACTTGAACAACAAGTGCATCAGCTTGATTTCTTAAGTCAACAATAGCTTTTCTTTCTTCATCGGCAGCTTTATTTTCTTCAGCGTCTTGAACCATTTTATTAATCTCTTCTTCACTTAATCCTGAAGAACCAGAGATTGTGATTGATTGAGATTTACCAGTCCCTTTGTCCGTTGAACTAACAGTTAAGATACCATTTGCATCGATATCAAAAGTTACTTCGATTTGAGGTACACCACGTGGTGCGGCTGGAATATCACCAAGCTCAAACAGACCTAAAGATTTATTATCTTTAGCAAACTCTCTCTCACCTTGACCAACGCTGATAGAAACAGCTGGTTGGTTGTCTTCAGCAGTTGAGAAAACTTGGGATTTTTTAACTGGAATAGTTGTACCTTTCTCAATAATCTTAGTCATAACTCCACCTAAAGTCTCAATACCAAGTGATAAAGGAGTAACATCTAGAAGAAGAACATCTTTAACATCTCCTCTTAAAACACCACCTTGGATTGCGGCACCAGCAGCAACAACTTCATCAGGGTTAACACCTTTATTAAGCTCTTTGCCACCGAAGTATTTAGAAACTGCTTCTTGTGCAGCTGGAACACGAGTAGAACCACCAACCATGATAATCTCTTTGATTTCATTGTTGTCTAAGTCTGCATCTTTCATTGCTGTTTTGATATGGTCAATAGTCTCATCAATAAGTTCAGAAATCATACCCTCAAATTTAGCACGAGTAAGTTTTATAACTAAATGCTGAGGTCCCGCTTCTGTCATTGTGATAAATGGTAAGTTTATTTCAGTCTCTGTTGCTGAACTTAACTCTTTTTTAGCATTTTCTGCTGCATCTTTTAGTCTTTGTAGAGCCATTTTGTCATTTTTAAGCTCAATCCCGTGAGAAGATTTAAACTCATCATTTAACATATCAACAATTTTGTTGTCAAAATCATCTCCACCTAAGAATGCATTACCATCAGTTGAAAGAACTTCAAAAGTACCGTCAGAAATCTCTAAAGTTGTAACATCAAATGTTCCACCACCAAGATCATAAACAAGTACATTCTCTTCAGTTTTACTGTCAAGTCCATAAGCAAGTGCAGAAGCAGTTGGCTCATTGATAATTCTTAAAACATTAAGACCTGCGATTGTACCGGCATCTTTTGTAGCTTTTCTTTGTGCATCATTGAAGTATGCCGGAACAGTGATAACTGCATCAGTAACTGTACCACCTAAGTAAGCTTCTGCATCTTCTTTTAGTTTTGTAAGGATTTTAGCTGAAATTTCTTGTGGAGTGTAGATTTTTCCTGCAACATCAACCGCCGCTGAACCATCTTTATCTACGATATTGTAAGTTACCTTATCGTGCGCTTCTTTAGCATTTTCCTCATTCATCATAAGACCCATAATTCTCTTGATTGAAGAGATAGTCTTTTCAGGATTTGTAATTGCTTGACGTTTTGCCGGATCACCAACTAAAACATCACCTTTATCTGTGAAAGCTACTACTGATGGGGTTGTGTTTTTACCCTCTGCATTTGGGATAATTTTTGCTTCACCACCCTCGTAAACTGCTACACATGAATTTGTTGTTCCTAAATCTATACCTATTACTTTACTCATAATTTTATTCCTTAATTTTATTTATATTTATTTAATTTTTTTGACGAATTACTTCGCTACTATTACCATTGCTTCACGAAGTGGGCGATTTTTATACTTATAACCAGTTTGAAAAGTTTGAACTATTTGTCCAGACTCTATCGTCTCGCTATCAACGCTTTGAACAGCGTTGTGAATATTAGGATCAAACGGCTCATCATGGGAGACCATGGTCACTCCATGTTTCTCTAAAGATGTAGTAAACTGCTTAAGAGTTAACTCAATACCTTCATTTAGTTTGTCTAAATGCTCTTGAGGGTCTGTTACAGTCGCTGTAGAAGTCAGTGCCATTTGAAGTGCATCCATAACCGGAATCATATCTTTAGCAAATTTTTCATTTGAGTATTCAACCGCTGTATATTTTTCTCGCTCAAGTCTTTTTTTGATATTATCAAAATCAGCATGTACACGAGCATATTTATCTTTTAGCTCTACAAGCTCAGCTTGCAAAAGATCAAACTCATTTTCAACTGCTTCAGCTTCAGCCTCCGCTTCGTCTATACACTCCTCTAAATCATCTTCTTCATTATTTAGAGATTCGTTTTGTAATTCTTCATCAGATTGTTTTGGCATAATAGTTAAATTAGCTCCTGTTTTTTAAAAAGATAACACTATTATACACATTGAGTGTAACAATGTCAAGTAATACTTAAATAATATTACTTAAGTAAGTTGAGTCTGTATATGTCAAGTATATATTTGGTAAATAATATTAAATTGTAGTATCATATCAATATATAAATTATTGGAGAAACTATGAAATATTTGGCTTGGTTTATCGGGATTTTAGTGACTTTAGTAGTTATTATATATGTAATTGCCTTTACACCTTTTGGTAATGGATTAGTTGGACCTATTGTAGAAGGTAAGATAAAAGAGCAGACAAAACTTGACAGTAAACTTACTACTTTTAAGCTTACAATGAGTGAGATTGATATATTTTTAGAGCTAAATAGAAATAATACTATTTTGGTAAAAGGGAATTATTCTCCGTTTTCACAAGCTTTCAATATAGCATACAGAGTTCGATTGGATAACTTAGATAGTTTAAAAAAACTTGTCGGTTCACCACTACAGGGAAAATTCCATACAGATGGACAAGTCAAAGGTGATTTGAAATACATGGAAGTCGATGGTAAAAGTGATGTGGGTCAGAGTGATACAGTTTATCATGTAGAACTTACTGACTTGAACCCAACCTCTATAATTGCTAAGATAAAAGATGCGAAGTTATCATCCCTTTTATATCTAGGGGCTCAAAGTCAATATGCAAGTGCAGATATAAATCTTGATGTAAATTTTAAAAATATTAAACCAGGTGAAATGGATGGAGACATAGTTCTAAAAACAAAAAATGGAAAAATCAATCCAATATTAATGAAAAAAGATTTTAATGTAACTATTCCAAATACATCATTTGCTATGAATCTTGATGCTAAGCTCAAAGGTGACAATATTGACTACAACTATGATTTAAGCTCAAACCTATTTAAAATATTATCATCAGGAAATGTGGTACCACAACCTCTTGCAACAGATATAAAATACTCTTTAAACATAAAAGAGTTAGCCGTATTAAAGCCAATAATAGGAACTGAGCTAAGAGGGGCATTTAAACTTAAAGGAACAGTTAAAGGTACTAAAGAAAAACTTTTAGCCAGTGGTAGTAGTGATTTAGGCGAATCTGACACAAAATTTGAAGCAGTATTGAAAGATTTCACCCCTGCAAGTGTAGTGGCAAGCGTTAAAAATCTAAAATTAAATAAAGTTTTATATATGGTAAACCAGCCTCATTATACAGATGGTATCTTTTCAATGGATGCTGATATAAGCGATGCAAAAAGTGGCAGTTTAAAAGGAAAAATTGTAACCACAATAACAAAAGGTCTTTTAGATTCAAAATTTTTAACAAAACAGTATGAATTTAAATCTCCTATGCCTCGAACGACTTTTAATTCAACTACAACTACTATGCTAAATGGTAATACTATTGATACTAAAGTTGACTTTAACTCAAATATTTTAAATCTTGATATTAAGCAAGCTAGGTTTAACATGGATGATAGTTCAATAAAAAGTGATTATTTAGCAAAAATTCCAAACCTAGACAAGCTTTTTTTTGTTACAGGGCGACATATGAAAGGTGCTATAACAGCCAATGGAGAACTCTCAAAAGCTAAAGATTTAGATTTAACTGTCCATACTAAAGTTGCCGGCGGAAACATAGATGCAAAACTTCATAATGATGATTTCAGTGCTGATCTTAAATCTGTTGGTACTAAAGGCTTGCTTCACATGTTGATTTATCCGGAAATTTTTCAATCAACACTTAATGCTAAGCTTAATTATAATCTAGCGCAGAGTAAGGGTGTTTTTTCAGGGCAGGTAACTGATGGAAATTTTGTTAAAAACAAAACTTTTGACTTGATAAAACAGTATACAAAATTTGACATGTATAGAGAATCATTCAATGGTGATATAGGTGCTAACATTAACAAGGAGAATATCCTCGCTTCACTTGACCTTCGTTCAAAACAAGCTTCTGTTAAAACCAAAGATACAAAGATAAATTCAAAAACACAGAAAATTGATTCAGATATAACAATCCAAGCTAAGAAAAATACTATAACAGCAAAAATATATGGAGATATTAACTCCCCAAAAGTTAAAGTAGATTTAGAGAAGTTAATAAAGTCAGAAGCTGGTGAGAAAATTAAAACTGAAATAAATAAATTTTTAAAAAAGTTATTTTAGACTAGCATCAGCCAGAGTCAGACAAAATAGTACTTCTTTTTTGTTTGACTTCAGAGTTTGAATGGCTTGAGTAAGAGTTGAACCTGTTGTAATAATATCATCTATTAAAATCACTTCATTATCATTAAAGTTATTCAGTTGAAACTCTCTTGGATTTAAAAGTCTAAACTCTTTGCTCTTGCCCGAATATGAAACTCTATTATTAGCTCTTAGTTTGTTGAATTTAGGTTTTATACACTTGCTCTTTAGTGATTTGTTTAAAACTGCTGTATGTGAGTAGCCGCTTTGAATATGGTCATCAATTGCTATAGATATTACAGTAGAATCAAATTCAAACTCAGATGCAAATTTTTGCATAGAATTTTTTGCAAGTATTGAGTAGATGTAAAAACCCAAATCAGTATGTTTGGTATGAAGCAGTTCTTTTATCTCTTTATATTTATAAAAAGAGATGACTTCAACATCGTTTAGGATTTTTCTTTTGTAGATTGATGGAGTTAAAAAAGTATCTTGGCAATTTGTACAGATGTGTGTGAAAGACAAACTCTCACACAACATGCACTTCATTGAATTTAATCCATTTTAAGCACAGACATAAATGCCTCTTGCGGAAGCTGTACTTTTCCTATAGATTTCATTCTTTTCTTACCGGCTTTTTGTTTTTCGAGTAGTTTTCTTTTACGAGTAATATCACCACCGTAACATTTGGCAGTAACATTTTTACCCATAGATTTTACAGTTTCTCTAGCGATAATCTGAGAACCAAGAGATGCTTGAACAGCTACTTCAAAAAGTTGACGAGGAATCTGCTCTTTCATATTTTTAACAAGTATACGTCCACGAGAAAGAGCCTGTGTACGAGGTACAACTATACTTAGTGCGTCAACAGCTTCTCCAGCTACTTTGATGTCAAGCTTAACAAGGTCACCAACTCTAAAACCAATTGGCTCGTAATCAAATGATGCATAACCTTTTGAGATAGACTTTAGAGTATCGTAAAAATCCATAACTATCTCATTCATAGGTACTTCATACTCAAGCATAACTCTTTCTTCATTTAAGTAAGTCATCTTAGTTTGAATTCCACGTTTATTTATAAGTAAAGTTATGATGTTTCCTACATATTCACTAGGAGTAATTACTGTTGCTCTTACATATGGTTCTTCAATTCTGTCTATTCTATTTACTTCTGGAAGTTCAGATGGATTCTGAACGTTAACAAAGTCGCCATTATTTAAGTAAACATTATAGATAACAGATGGAGCAGATGCAATTAAGTCAAGGTTAAATTCACGTTCAAGTCTTTCTTTTACAACTTCCATGTGAAGCATACCAAGAAAACCAACACGAAAACCAAAACCAAGTGCTACAGAAGTCTCTGGCTCATAAGAAAGAGAAGAATCATTTAGTTTTAATTTATCAAGAGCATCACGTAAGTCTTCAAATTTGTCTGTATCTATTGGAAAAATCCCAGCAAATACAAATGGTTTTGCTGGTTCGTATTTTCCAACTGGTTCTAGGGCAGGGTTTCTAGCATCTGTGATAGTATCACCAACATTGATAACACTGACCTCTTTTAGTCCAAGAACTACAATACCAATTTCGCCACACTCTATAGTTTTAGTTTTAATCTTTTTCATTGGATGAGGATACATCAAGTCTAAAATTTGATGCTCTTCGCCGTTACTCATAAGCTTGATATTTTGACCTTTTTTAACTTGACCGTCAAACACACGAACAAGTGCCAAAGCGCCTAAGTATTGGTCAAACCAAGAGTCATAAATAATAGCTTTTGTTGTTGCACTAGGGTCACCAACAGGCGCAGGCACACGCTCAACAATCGCATCAATCAACTCATGAATCCCAACACCGGTTTTTGCAGAAACTAAACAGGCATCTGTAGCATCTATGCCGATACTTGTCTCAATCTCTTCAGCCACTTTATCTGGATCAGCTGCCGGAAGGTCTATCTTGTTAATTACAGGGATAAGTTCTAGGTCGTTGTCCAGTGCCAAGTAAACATTTGCAATAGTCTGAGCTTCAACACCTTGTGCTGCATCAACGATAAGAAGTGCACCATCACTTGATGCTAGAGATTTACTAACTTCGTATGAAAAATCAACGTGACCCGGAGTGTCTATAAGATTTAGAATGTAGTGTTCACCATCTTTTACATAGTCAAGTCTAACACTTTGAGCTTTAATCGTAATACCACGCTCTTGCTCAATATCCATAGTATCCATCATCTGAGTACTCATTTCTCTATCACTAACAGAGCCACACTCTTGGATAATACGGTCAGCTAAAGTACTTTTACCATGGTCGATATGAGCGATGATAGAAAAGTTTCTAATATTTTTCAAGTAAATTTTTCCTATTCAAAAAGTGAGTTAACGCTTTCGTTGTGATATACACGACGAATTACTTCAGCAAAAAGAGGAGCAACAGTTAATACTTTTATTTTTTTATGTGATTTTGACTCTAGTGTATTAGTAACGATTAACTCATCGAGTTCGCCATTGTCTAAATTCTCATAAGCTTTTCCGCTAAGAACAGGGTGAGTTGCACAAGCCATAACTGAAGTTGCACCATTATTTTTAAGAGCAGTTGCTGCTTTTACCATAGTTCCAGCAGTATCTACCATATCATCTATCATGATAACATCGTAACCAGCAACATCACCGATGATATTCATAACTTCACT
>DAOVJL010000008.1 GCA_030673275.1 Sulfurimonas sp. | reverse complement strand
CAAACCTGTAGATAGTGATTACCGGGTAAAGGGGTGAAAAGTTTTCTAAATTTATCTAAATTCAAAATATTAATATGCTAAATCGTGAAGTTCTTTAAACAAATATGCTTCGACAATATCCTCTATACTTCTTTGAACATGTGCAACTAGAACCATCATTGATTTTTCCATAAACGGCCATACATATTCATTGTCATTTATGACCACTACGGCTTCACTAAAGTTTTCAAAGGCATCTCTGTCAATGTTATGATTAAGCTCTACAAGCCTGCCCTCTTCTACTAGAACCTGTGCCCATACCTTTGCATCATCAATTTTAGTTAATGATGCTTCTTCACTGTTTTCACTATCCATCGGAAGTAAAAGGTACATTATTTATTGACCTACTTTTTTCAAATCTAATTTTAGTGCTTTATTATCCATAATGCTGATACCTTTTTTAAGTACAGCTTTCGCAATATTTTTTGCATCTTTTAATGAATGCATTTTATAAGTCCCACATTGATAAACATTTAATTCCGGAATATCTTTTTTACGTTTTACTTTTAAAACATCTTCCATTGCTAATAACCAAGCAGCAGCTACTTTTGACTCTTTTGGCTTACCAAGAACTGACATGTAAAAGCCAGTTCTACAACCCATTGGAGAAACATCAATAATCTCAACTTTTTTTGAATTAAGATGATTTCTGATAAATCCGGCAAATAGATGCTCTAAAGTGTGGATACCCTCAGATGAAAGGGTCTCTTTATTTGGCTTAACAAAACGTAAATCAAAAACTGTAATATCATCTCCTGATGGAGATTTCATTCCCTTTGCACGACGAACTGCCGGTGCCGGCATAATTGTATGGTCAACGGTAAAACTGTCTAATAATGGCATACTGTTTCCTTTTTTTAAATTGGGTAATTGTACCCTTTTTTCATTTCATTAAAGATAATAAATATATGAGTATAAAATAAAAATATTTATTATATGTTATTTCCAAAGTGACTTTTTCGTGACTCTTTTGTTGTATTTTTGTAACAATTTCGCAATACTCTTATAATATTATGCCTTTTCAATTAATTATTTCAATTGATTATTATTATTTTATGATAAACTTATTTAAATAAAGGATTAAAATGAAAAAGATGTCTGTTAAGCTGCAAGTTATTTTACTAACAGCGATATCGTTAATATTTCTAGCAGTAATTTCAACCGTTGTATCAACTTCAATGAGTAAAGAAGCTCTTATAAACAAGAGTTATCATGAATTAGATATGGCAAACCACATAAAAAAGAAACAGATTCAGCAGTTAATTCATTTTAGACTAGCTGATTTGAGTGTATTAGCAAATACAAAAAATGTGGAATACTTTACAAATGAATTAATGTCTATTTCTAAAGAGTTAGAAGTTAAAGCAACCGATAAATTTCCTGTTGGAGATAGCTCTGTAAAAATTATTATAGATGAACATGATGAATTTTATCAAGACTATGCAAAAGCTTATGGGTACTATGATGTATTTATCTTATCTGCTGAGCATGGTCATGTTATGTACACTCAAGCGAAAGAGTCCGATTTTGGAGCTAACTTATCATCGGGTAGTTTAAAAGATTCAGGTCTTGGTAAGCTTTGGAAAAAAGTAAAAACAACCAAGACACCTCATATTGTAGACATGGCACCTTATGCTCCTAGTAATGGTGATCCTGCCATGTTTATGGGTGCTCCTGTTTTTAATAAAAAAGGGAACATGATATCTATTGTTGTTATTCAGATATCAGATAAAGCAATCACTGGAATCATGCAATACAGAGAAGGATATGGAGATTCTCAAGAAGACTATTTAGTAGGTCAAGATAATTTAATGAGAAGTGACAGTTATCTTAATAAAGATACAAAAACTATAAAAGCATCTTTTGCAAATCCATCAACTGGTTCAATTAATACAGTAGCTACAAAAGCAGCACTCTCTGGAAAAACTGGAATTATAATGGCTACAGGATATACAGGAAAACAAGTACTGCTCTCTTATTCACCCATTAAAATAGGTGAAGATTTTAACTGGGCAATTATTTCAAGAATGGATGAAGCAGAAGTTCTTGAAATTCCAAATGAAATAAGAAATCTTTTAATTATTGACTCTCTGATTGTTTTAGCTGTAATTATGGTGATATCTATATTGTTAATTAATGCAAGCATTATTAAACCTATCAATAGATTTAAAGAGACTCTTTTAGATATCGGTAACAACAAAAACCTTACTATTACTGTAGATGAAAATGCTCCTTTAGAGATATCTCAAATGGCAAAAAGTTTCAATAATTTACTAAAAGAACTAAAAGATCTGATAGAAACTTCTAAGCTAAGCTCATCAGAAAATGCTTCAATCTCTCATGAACTCTCAACAACAGCAACCGGTGTCGGGACTAATGTTGAAGAGTCTGTTACTGTTGTAGACAAGGCAACTGCCCAAGCAAATGAGATTAAAAGTGAGATTACAATCTCAATATCTGATGCACAAAGTTCTAAGCAAGATATCATTAAAGCAAATGAAAATCTTGGTGAAGCTAGTCACGAAGTTGTAACTCTTACATCTAAAATTCAGCATAGTGCCCAGCTGGAGATTGAACTCTCCGAAAGAATGGAGACTCTGTCTTCCGAAGCAAATGAGGTTAAAACTGTTCTTGAGGTTATCTCTGACATTGCAGACCAAACGAACTTGCTTGCACTTAATGCAGCTATTGAAGCAGCAAGAGCAGGTGAGCACGGTCGTGGTTTTGCGGTTGTTGCTGATGAAGTTAGAAAACTAGCGGAGAGAACTCAAAAATCACTTACAGAGATTAATGCGACTATCAACGTAATTGTTCAATCTATAACAGATGTTAGCGGTCAAATGGGTAGTAACTCTGAAGAGATTCAAGCATTAGCAATCACAGCTACAGAGGTTGAGAAAAAAATTAATGATACTGTTGCTATAGTAGATGAAGCAGTTACTGCAAGTGACAGAACTGTAACGGATTTTGAAAAAACCGGAGCTAATGTTGATTTAATTGTTACACAAGTCACACAAATAAATGAGATATCTTCTCAAAATGCTCGTAATGTTGAAGAGATTGCAGCAGCAGCTGATCATCTAAACTCTATGACTGAAGATTTACACTCTAAACTTGAAACATTCCGTACCTAGTAAACTTGTTCTAATCGGTGCCTCCACTGGAGGTCCCGGACAAATAGAAAAAATTATCTCTTCATTACCCCCATTAGTAGATACGTCTATAATTATTGCACAGCATATGGTTAAAGGGTTTATGCCAAGTTTTGCTAAACGACTTGAAGAGAATAGTATAAATAAAATATCAATGGCTCAAAATGATGCTATTCTTGAGGCTGGTCATATATATCTTTGTGAAGGTTTTACAACAGTTAAAAAACATGGCTTACAACTGATTTTTAAACATAAACCTGCAAAAAGCAATGAATATAATCCTGATATTAATGCTGTTTTTAACTCCTGTGTTACTTTTGTAAAAGAGGTAGAAATGTATTGTGTTATACTTACCGGTATAGGTAGTGACGGAGTGGATGGATGTAAACAGCTGACTCTTCATGGTGTTAAAAGTATTACAGAAAGCGAACAGAGTGCTATTGTTGACGGTATGCCGTGTCAAGCAAGGAAAAAGGTGCCTAATATTCAAATTTCGGATATAAAAACAATCAAAAATAAAATAAAGGAATTTTGTAATTAATGTTCAGTTTTTTAAAAAATAAAAAAACTCATGTTACTGAAGAAAAAGCACTAGTTGCAGAAGATTTTTCAAATATATCAATAATTTCTGATTATTTTAAAAATGAAACCGGTATTACATTTGACAAACAAATAAGTATTTTAAAGAGTAAAGTCACTACATTTTGCAGGTACAGAGATATTAAATCTTTTTCGAAACTGCTGAATATAATAAAGCATGATAAAGAGGTAAAACAAGAATTAATTGACTATCTTACAACAAATGAGACATTTTTTTACAGAGAATTCAAACAGATTGCAGAACTTGTAAAACTAGTAAAAGATGCCAATAAAAAAGTAGATATTTTATGTGCTCCTTCTGCAACCGGTGAAGAGCCATACAGCATAGCAATTGCTCTTCTTGAAGCGGGTGTTTCATCTGATAATTTTCAAATTTTAGGTATTGACATTAATGCTATAGCAATATTAGATGCTCAAACAGCTGTATATAAAGAGAGAAATATTCGCAACTTATCAAAAACTATTTTAGATAAATATTTTATAGAAGATGAAAAACATTATATTTTAAAACCTATAGTTAGATCCTTGGTAAAATATAAACTTGCTAACTTATTTGACCCATCTTTTAACTCCCTTGGTAAGTTTGATTTTATACTTTCAAGAAATATGCTAATATATTTTGATGATGAGACAAAACAAAAAGCTAAAAAAATTTTAGAAAGCATGCGTAAAAATTCAAATCAAAAGGTATTGTTTGGACATGCGGATTTGTTTTAGAGATTAAAGTTGTGATATGTAGGACACACTAAAGCTTTTAGATTTGGTGTAGATTGTGCCAAATGTGGAACAAGGCTAGGCTAATAGCCTGCCATTTCCAGATTTGGTGCAAGATATATCGAAACTAGAAGCTGATTATACTTTTGCTTCTTCGCGGCGTTGTAGATATGCCCAGTTAGCATCTACTCTCTCTTGCCACTCTTTGATTAAGTATTTATACTCATCTTTGAAAAGGTGTTTAAAACGACCCTGCGCTGCTAAATACTCTTCAACAGGTACTACATTTTTAGGTCTGTAAGTGATATTGAACTCTTTACCATCAATAACCTCATAAAGTGGGAACACTAAAGAATCAGTTGCTAAATCAGTTAACATCATAGTATCTTTTGGGTCAAATTTCCACTCAGTTGTACATGGTGAAACTGCATTAATAAATACCGCACCTTCAGTAGCAAAACCTTTTTGGATTTTCTTAACCATATCTTTCCATTTATTTGGAGCAACTTGCGCCGCATATGGAATATGGTGAGCTGCCATAATACCCATCATATCTTTTTTGTTCATCTTCTCACCATAAGAGATTGAACCTGCAGGTGAAGTTGTTGCACTTGAACCAATTGGAGTTGAACTTGAACGTTGTCCACCAGTATTTGCATATACTTCATTGTCAAGAACAACATACATCATGTTATGATTTCTTTCCATACAGCCAGAAATCCACTGAAAACCGATATCGTAAGACGCACCGTCACCACCAAAAGCTACAAACTTAGGATTACGGTCTGGTTGCTTTAAGCGACCTTTTGTTTTAAGTGCATTGTACATAGCTTCTGCCCCTGCTACCGCAGTTGAAGAGTTTTCAAAACCGATATGAATCCAAGAAGCATCCCAAGATGTATATGGATAAACTGCTGTACAAACTTCTAGACAACCAGTAGATGCAGAAAGAACTAAATCATCATTTGTAGCATTTAATATTTCACGTACAATAATAGAGTGAGCACAACCAGGACATAAAAGGTTTGCACCTTCAAAACGGTCCGCTGATGTTGAGAACTCTTTTAAGTTTTTTATTTTTTTCATTTCACTCATACTATATTCCTATAAAAACGAAAGTTTCGGTCCACGAACACCGATAAACTGTTGTAATTGAGTAGTAACTTTACCAGCTTTAACATTTGTTTCAAGCTCATTATAAAGATCTACTAAGTGTGCTTTAGTTAAGTCACGACCACCAAGTCCGTAAACATATCCACTAATTAATGGTGAAGATTCGTGAGAATACATTGCTGCACAAACTTCATTATACATTGCACCTGGAGCACCATTTGGAGATGATCTGTCAAGTATAGCTACTGCTTTAACATCTTTAAGTGCTTCTTGTACTCTCTCAAACGGGAATGGGCGAATAACTCTAAGACCAACAACACCAGCTTTTACACCTTTAGCTCTCATCTCAGTAGCAACTTCACGAGCTGTCTCAACTGAAGTACCTAAACAAAATACTGCCACATCAGCATCTTCCATATCGTAGCATTCAACTTGAGAATATTTACGACCGGTCAATTTTTCAAAATCAGCAAAAACTTCATCAATTTTTGGAGAAACTTTTAACATCAAGTCACTGTGTTGACGAGCTTTATGCTCAAAATGCCAATCTTCCTCAGTTTGAACACCATGAGTTACAGGATGTTCAAAATCAAGCATATCATTCATAGGTTTATAAGTACCGACAAAACCAAATGCTGTATCATCATCCATTGTAGTTACACCTTGAGCAGTGTGAGAAGTCATAAAACCATCTTGATTTATAATAGCAGGAAGTCTAATATCATGATCTTCACTTACTTTAAACGCAATAAAGTTTAAGTCATATGCACCTTGTGGTGAAAACGCATCAAATTGAATCCAACCACTGTCACGACATAAGTACATGTCAGAGTGGTCACCATTAACATTCAGTGGAGCAGCTAAAGCACGGTTTACAATGTTTAAAACTATTGGCAAACGCATACCAGATGCTTGGTAAAGTGTCTCAACCATAAGTGCAAGACCTTGAGAAGATGTTGCAGTTGCAACACGACCACCAGCCGCAGCAGCACCGATACATCCACTCATTGCAGCATGTTCAGACTCAACCATTACAAATTCACCCTCAACATAGTTATCAGATTTGAACTTTGCATATCCCTCAACAATAGGAGTTGATGGAGTAATAGGGTAAGCGGCAACAACATCAACCTGAGCTTGTCTTAGAGCTTGTGCAGCAGCGAAATTTCCATCCCATACTTCAATATCTCTTAATTCCATTTTATCAAATGCCATTATGCTTCCTCCTCATCTTTTTTAGGCCACTGAGCAATCTCAGTCTCTTCATCTGCTTGTTCAGGGAACATTAGAAGTGATTTAGGGTTTGTAGGACAAACCTCAACACATATTCCACAACCTTTACAGTGATCCATATCAACACCGATTAGTTTTTTATCTCTTGAAATAATTGATACATCTGGACAATAAATCCAACAAAACTGACAATCAATACAGTAATCTTTATTGAATACCGGCTTAATCAGTCTCCAA
The DNA here is from genome assembly GCA_030673275.1 of Sulfurimonas sp. Taxonomy (GTDB): domain Bacteria; phylum Campylobacterota; class Campylobacteria; order Campylobacterales; family Sulfurimonadaceae; genus Sulfurimonas. The sequence goes on along the minus strand of DAOVJL010000008.1, from coordinate 7,496 downwards.
TCAGCAACACTTGCCATATAAGAGCTGTTCTCTGAATAAGAGCGATCCTCTTGTCTTGTTCCAGCAATATCATCTATGCTTCCATCAAAAGTACGAAGCATAGCTCCGATTTCGAATTCATCCCATCCTTTTTTTGCCATCATGGACTCCTTATTTCACTTCATCGAAAGCGCGTTGAATCGCAATCATATTTGCATCAACAATCTTCTGTGGTAATTTTGCTAGAACTCTTTTCATACTATCTTTAAAAAACTCTATATCATACATTCCAGAGACCTTCATAAATGCACCAAGCATTGGCGTATTTGGAATAGGACGACCAATAGTCTCTTGAGCAATAACAATACAATCAACTGTATAAACTTCTTTACCTTCTAGTTTCGGTTGAGCTTTGATTAGCTCCTCCGTACTTAAGTGAGTAGTAATAATATATTTTGTAGTATCTTTGTGATTTATAGTAACATCTGTAGTTATAGCCAATGCAGGGTCAATAACAAAAACATAATCAGGTTCCATATATTTTTCATGATTCATTATAACTTTATCATCAACACGGTTATAAGCTGTCATAGCAGCTCCACGCTTAGCTGACCCGTAAAACGCAAATGCTTGTACCTCTTTACCAGTTGTAGAAATAACATCTGCTAAGCCTTTAGCACCTGTTACAGCACCTTGTCCAGCACGACTATGCCATCTAATTTCTAGCATAAATTCTCCTTCTATTTTTCCATAGGAATATTCAATTCTAAATTATCTCTTATTCTAGACAAGTTGCTCTTAAAAATAGCTTGAAGTTATACAGTTTATAATTAAGTTAAAAAAGTGTGTTATTTCTTCCTATTCTCTAAATATATAACAGCTTCTAAAGCATCATCTAAAATAACATTTGTAAACTTTTTTAGATTATTATGCTCACCATATCCACATAAAACACCAATCGAATTAACCTCTGCATTTTTTGCAGATATTAAATCTAATTTTGTATCGCCAATCATCCAAATTTCTTTGTTAAGAGTATCCATTTTTTCTAAAGCTTTTAGTATTGGTTCTTCATGCGGTTTTGGATTTTCAACATCTTCTCTGCCTATCAAAACTTCAAAATACTCCATAAGTTCAAAATGCTCCATAAGAACTTTAGAGTATCTGCCTGTTTTAGTTGTAACAATTCCCAGTGTTGCAAATTCACTTGCCTTTTTTATTGCTTGGATTGCATTTGGCAACAACTCGGTTTTTTCAGTTGAGATTTTTCTATACTCCTCTTTATAAGTTGCAACATAATCCCAAACCTTGTCTTCGCTAACACCCAACTCAGCGTACATAATATCTAATGGATAGCCAATAAGATCTTTTATCTCTTTATCTTCTACATGTCCAAATTCATGCACTTTAAATGAGTGATGAAAAGTTTCCACAATCGCATCAGTCGAGTCTATCAACGTTCCGTCCAAATCAAAAAGTATTATCATTCTTTTTCCCATTTTATATAGTTATGCCAAATTCCACTTACAGTAGGCTCTACATTTTTAATATTTTTATTTATGGTTGTTATAGAATTTGGAATATATAAAAACAGGTATGGATTATCATCAACAATCATCTTAAACATCTCCTGCCATATCTTTGATAGCTTTTTTGTATCTATCATACTTTGTGAATCTTCTATCATTTTATCCATTTTATCATTCTTGTAGCCAACTAGATTAAAACCGCCTTTTTTATCATTATCACTGTGCCAAAACATATATGGGTCAGGTGTAGGTGACAACCCCCACCCAAGTAATACGCTATCAAATTTATGAGGAAAGACAACCATATTTAAAAATGCCTGCCACTCCATAACTCGCAAATTAACAATGATTCCAGCCTTTTTTAATTGATGTTGCATTATCTGTGCAGCATATGGTCTGATAGCACTTGAGTTTGATGTGACTATTTCAAATGTAAATGGATTATTTTCATCATAACCAGCCTCTTTTAAAAGCTCTTTTGCTTTTTGTATATTTTGAGCTGGTGCTTTTATATTTTCATTGAAAGCTTTAGTTCCCGGAAGAAATGGACCTGTACAAACTTTAGCATGATTAAAAAAAAGAATCTTTACAATCTCCTGCCTATCTATGGCTAATGAAATAGCTTCTCTTACCTTTGGATTTTTAAATTTATCCAATCTTAGATTAAATCCAAGATATGTGTACGAGCGTGAGATATTTTCATGAATATTAAACTTGTCAAAAAACTCATCATTTAGCTGTCTTTCATACTGCATAGGCTCTATGCCTCCAACATCCAAGGCAGATGATTTTAACATCAAAAAGCGTGTCATAGGATCAGCTATAACATGAAAAGATATTTCATCTATTTTTGCTCTGCCTTCAAAATAATCATCATTTACTTTCAATATAATATTTTTTGAGTGCTCTAAGAGATGAAGTTTGTATGGACCGGTTCCTACCGGGTCTGTGTTGAATGATGAACTCATCAAATTTTCTTCACCCTTTAGTATATGCTCTGGTAAAATTCCCATCATCCACGTCTCTAAAGCTTTAAAATATGGTTTTTTATACTTTACTTTTATAGTGAATTCATCAATAGCCTCAACACTCTTCACAAATCTAAAACTTGCGCTATACGGAGAGCTTATTTTTGGTGATACTAAAACTTCATAAGTAAAGACAATATCTTTAGCACTAAATTTTTCACCATCATGCCAAGAAACATTTTTACGCAGTTTAAATATAAGTGTTTTATCATCTTCAAAATAAAATTCTTTTGCCAAATCACCTATAATAGTTGATGAATCTTTATCATATTTAACTAATCCATTAAATAGAAAACCTGTTATCTCAGATGAACTTGAATCTGTAGCCAAAATAGGGTTTAGTCTAGATGGATTAGCAGAAGTCGCCAAATGCAGAGTTGAAGCAAAAAGATTTATAGATAAAAACAGAAATAGTAGGTACTTCAAAATTGCTCTTTTTTAGAGTGATTATACCAAAGTTAATTATAGTAGTTTGTTAATAAAAAGTGTAAAAAGAGGTTTTACCAACGCCAAGTAGCGTTGATAAAAAACGATAATATAAATATTAACGCTTAGAGAACTGACGAGAACGACGAGCTTTACGCTTACCTGGTTTCTTACGTTCAACAACACGTGAATCACGAGTCATCATACCTTCAGGCTTAAGAATCACTTTTAATGCTGGGTCAAATGCTACTAGTGCACGAGAAATACCGTGACGAAGTGCATCTGCTTGACCACCAAAACCACCACCTAAAGTAGTAGCAACGATATCAACTGATGTATCTTGTTTAGTTAAAGCAAGTGGTTGCTTAACACGAAGTTTCTTAGCTTCTAGTCCACCTAACCATGCGTCTAATGAAAGACCGTTGATTGTGATGTTACCTGTGCCTGGAGTTAACCATACTTTTGCGATTGACGCTTTACGACGACCTGTTGCATATATTTTGTTTGCCATATGGTAATCCTTACTTAGCTAGTTGTGCAGTGTGAGGATGCTCAGCACCTGCATATATTTTTAATTTTTTAAGCATTTTAGCACCAAGCTTAGTCTTAGGAAGCATACCGCGAGTAGCTAATTTATATAGTTTCTCAGGATTTTTCTCTAAAAGCTCAGTCATTTTAACACTCTTAGTAGAACCGAAGTAACCAGAATGTGAAAAGTATTCTTTATTAGCTATTTTACCAAGACCGTTAAATTTAGCCTTAGAAGCATTGACAATAACTACATAGTCACCACAGTCAAGGTTTGGAGTAAAACATGGTTTGTTCTTACCACGAAGTATAGTAGCTACTTCTGTAATCATACGACCAAATGTTTTACCTTCAGCATCAATCAAAACCCATTTTTGATCGATTTGTTCAGGAGTTGCAATTTGTGTAAATTTCATTCGTGAACCTTTCGTTTAATTTAGTTGATGGAAGTATAGCTATATTAACTTATATTTAGCTTAATTTTTGGTTTATTTAAGGTTCTTTTCTATACGCTATCATTGTGGCAAAAGATTATACTTTATAAAAATAAAATATTTATTATGATAGAATAGTTACACAAAGTTCATAATTATTAAAAAGAAGAATTAGTTGAAAACATTTTTTATTATATCACTTTTTTTATTAACAAGCCTATCCGCCAATCAACGTATTGTCGATGAGCTTGCATCGCCTATGCTTCAAAATCCTCTTAAAAGTGCTCTAGGAGATAAGGCGTATGATGACGCTATCGGATCTGGTAAATATCGTTATGTTGGCAATTCAAAGTGTCGCTTGTGCCATAGAAAATTTTTTAGAGGACGAAAGAAAGACCCTCATGATCATGCGATGGAAAGTTTGGTCTCAACTGGGCATGAAAAAAGTCCTCGCTGTTTAATTTGCCATTCTACCGGTTACGGGGTAAAGAGCGGCTTTGAAAGTATGGTACGAACTCCACGCCTCTCAAATGTTCAATGTGAAGGGTGTCATGGTCCTGGTAACATCCATGTAGAAATGGCTAAAGCTAAAGTAAGGCTTCGAGAAAAGTTTATAGAGGGTGGTTTTCTTGCAGGGCAGGATAGTCCAAAAGTGCTAAGAAAGATGTGTACCAGCTGTCATACTGAGCGTTGGAACAAATCATATCACGATTTAGACAAGGCATACAACAGCTACAAAAAAGCCAATCCAAAAGCAGGGAATAGGTAGGTGTCATTTATTAAAAAATATACAATACCGATGATGTTAGTATCGCTGGTATTAGGTATTTCATACTTGTCTTACTATAATTATAAAACACAAAAAGATCTTCTCCTTGCACAGATGCACAGCAATTCATTAAATGTAGCAAATTCAGTCTCTTCGGCGATACAAAGGTTTAATGATATAAAGTCAACAATGAACCTTCAAAAACTGGTAAATGACATCTCTTTTGAACTCGAAATATTTGAGTTTAGATATCTTGAATCAGATGGTACTATAAGAAACTCAATGTTTAAAGAGGAAATAGGTACAGTTTCGTCTTCGAAAACTTTCATAGAAACTATGCAGGGAGATCGTAAACTAAGCAGTTTCTTCTTTGAAAAGCGTGACTTTGTAGATGTGATGTCGATTTACTATCCGATATATGAGGGAAATAGTCTTGCAGGAATTGTCGATCTCTCTGTAGATATGTCTGAATACAATCTAAAAAACGGTGCAAAAGAGAGCTCCTCTATACTCCATAGACAAGTAGATATACGAAATTTACTAAAATCAATAAATGGCTCCATCCTAAACAGCCTTACTATATTAACTAAAACTGATATCAATGACTTTTTATCTTCATATGTTACTTCAACAGAGAATATTAAACAAATTTCAATTATTGATGAAAAACTAAAAGTATATATCAGCAGTGATAAACAATTGATTGAAAAAAACTTAGATGATAACAAGCCACCAACATTGGGTTTAACAATGTTTAATGATAAATTAACATATCTTGCAATTGTCAATTCTAAAATACAACAAAGAGACTCAGAGATGAAACTGATGCTTTTAATTGATGCTTCAGCCTATGCAAATCAGGAAAATAAGCTGCGCACAACAGCAATTCTTACAAGTGTGCTAGCACTTCTTTTCGCACTATATACTTCTAGAGTAATCTACTACTCTGCAATTGAGCAGTCTCGTGAAGAAAAAGAGCGTCTAGAGCATCTGGTTAGTGAACGTACAAAAGAAATAGAGCTACTCAGTAAAACTGACTCTTTAACTGGCTTATGGAATAGAGGCTATCTGGAAGAGAGTCTTGATATAGAGTTTAAACGAGCAAAACGATATAAACATGAGTTCTCCATTATGATGATTGACCTTGACCATTTTAAGCAGGTAAATGATAATTACGGTCACATGGCAGGCGATGAAGTACTACGACTAGTTAGCCATAAAATTAAAGGGTGCCAAAGAGAAACGGACTTTATAGGTCGCTATGGTGGTGAAGAGCTAGTGATAATTTTACCTGAAACTGATTTAGCAACATCTGCAAAAATTGCAGAGACAGTACGTGAAGCTATCGAGGCAGAGCCTGTAGAGTTTGAGTCTAACAGTATTGCAGTCACTACCAGTATTGGTATTAGCAGCTTACGAGAAGAACATAGTGATTATCAAATGATTTTTGCTGAAGCAGATGAGGCAGTTTACAAAGCTAAGGAGCTTGGACGAAACAGAGTGGAAGTTTTTAAAGCATAATCTGCTTACACTTTTACTATTTTTATCTCATCTTTTAGCAGATAACATAAGTAACCATTTACTTCATTACCGGTTATCTTTTTTATTGCTTGAACATAATAACGAACTTGTTTTAAGTGATGCTCACTATAAGCCATAGAACTTTTATAATCAAGAACATGCCAACATGAATCTTTTTTAATCAACAAATCTATATATCTAAGACTATTTTTATATCGAATAGCTTTTTCATGAAAACACTCACCGCTGCTTAGAGTTTTAAACTCTTCGTTTTCTAAAAGCAGTTTAACTCTAAACTCTATATCCTCTATCTCCACAGCTTCGAGTGTATAGCCATACTTGTTTATCATCATATCTTTTGCATGAGTTATATTTTGCTCTTTAAACTCACCAATCATCTCTAACATGTAGTGCATTGCAAGACCAAAATTTATAGCTTTTAAATCCTCTTGCTGTTGTGTCTCTAATATTAAAATATCACTTTGAGTTCCATAATAAAGTGGTTTATACTCAAATTTCTGAGATGTTGTTTTTATCCCAGAATTATCAGCTTGTTTTTCACATCTCAAACTTCCGCTGCTTTGAGGTGTCAAGTCTAAAATATCAAACATCGAATCTTTTGATTTTAAAATGACAAACAAATTCTCTTTTGTTCTAGTAAATGCAACATACAGAGCATTTAAACTATCCTCTCGGACCAAAGACTTCTCTTTTGCTAGAGCATTTGCATACTGAGTGTCTATTGCATCTCGCCCTTTGATACGAAGATATACATTTTTTAGAGTTATCTCATCATACTCATAAATTATAGCATCACGTGCAGGAGGGGCTTTTTTGAGTCTATCCATAACTATGACATGTTCATACTCTAAACCTTTTGATTTGTGAACAGTAAGAACTCTTACACCACTTAGCTCTGATGATGCAGCACTTACATCTAAACGCTCATACTCAAAAAGAAGTGCCTCAATATCACTGTAGTTAGAGACTGCACTCAAAAATCTAACAATATTAAAGTCATCGCTAAAAAGTCCATACTCATGTATTACCTTTTTTACTACATCTAAAATCTTGACTTCATTAAAATCAACTTTTTTAATGCTTCTTACCTCTTGTGAGATGAGAGCGGAAAAATTATACATGTAGATATCTTCACCAAAGTATATGTATTTTAGATACTCCAAAATAGCTTTTACACTTTTTTGATTTATCAGTTTCGTTGTTGTCTCTGTAACCACTTCTATATTTTCAGAGTTTAATGTCTGCTTTACCTGTTCTCCAT
>DAOVJL010000042.1 GCA_030673275.1 Sulfurimonas sp. | reverse complement strand
CTGTCAAAATCACATGATTTAATAATCTTATCTGTAATAATTGGTTCTGATGCAGATGTTGCAGTAAAAAGAATTTCAAACTCATTTATAGCTGTTGGAAGTTGATCCATATCTAAAACATTAACACAACACTCCTCAGCCAATGCAAAAGCCTTATCTTTAGTTCTATTCATAATATAAACATCAGCACCATTTGAAGCTAGATGTTTTGCCGTTATCTCAGACATCTCTCCAACACCGATAACTAAAGCCTTTTTACCCTCAACACTCTCTAAAACTGATTTTAGCTTTGCAACTGCAACACTAGCTATTGAAACTGGTTTAGAAGATATATCTGTAGCATTTCTGACTTTAGCAGCACATTTAAAAGCATTATGCATAGATCGTGCTAGCTTTTGACCACAATATCCATTATCATACGAAAATCTAAAGGCATCTTTTAACTGACCAGCTATCTGAGTCTCACCTACAACCATAGAGTCTAATGAAGATGCAACTGTAAATATATGATGAATTGCACTACTGTCATCAAATATATCTGCACGTCCTTCAAGCTCATCGATTGAAATGCCTGATCTTTCTGTTAACATCTCAAATATATGCTGTGTTGCTAATGCTATATCACTACAGTTACAAAACACTTCCATTCGATTACATGTAGAGATAAGAATTGACTCATTTATCTCTTCACCGGAGTTTAACTTTTCTAAGCAGCCTTTTTTAGAATTATCATCTTTATAAGACAATTTTTCTCTAACTTCCATAGTAGAATTTTTATGTGAAAAACTTATAATTAAATAGTGCATTAGTAACTTCTTTTTATCATTGTTTGTAAAATACCTACGAGCTCAGCATTATCTTTCATGGCATTCATCGCCTCATTTGAAAGTTTCTGCGCTAACTCAAAAGATTTTTCAATAGTTTTGTGCTCTTGCATCTTTTGCTTAATCCAAGAGCTCTCTTGCTCATCCAACACTACAGTATGCAGAGCAATCAGTCTTTTTTTATCAGCTTCATCTAAAACTTTATAGAGATAAATATATGGCAGTGTACACTTACCCTCTACAAAATCATTCATTGCCGGTTTACCTAGTGTATCCTCATCTGCCGTAATATCCAAAATATCATCAATAATCTGAAAAGAGAGACCAAGGTTTCTTCCATACAGAGCATGTAAAGAAGAGTCTTTACCTGCTAAAATTGCACTAGCCTCGGCAGCTGCTTCGATAAGAGTGGCAGTTTTAAGATACAACATGTCAAGATATTTATCTTCATCTGAGTTAAACTCATCTGCCATCTTAACATCTATCATCTCGCCTTTAGAGAGTGCAGTAACAGATGAAGCAATTATTTTTGCAATATCTTTATCAAAAGAGACAAGTTCAGTGAAGGCTTTTGAGTAAAGAATATCTCCAAGCATTACAGCCGTCTTGCTTCCATCCGTTGCATTAACAGACGGCACACCGCGTCTAAGACTTGCTTCATCAATAACATCATCATGCAACAGACTTGCTGCATGTATAAGCTCTACGATTGCTGCAAGAAGAGGAGCTTGTTCATGATCACTAGCTATTTTTAAAATCAGCTTGGCTCGAAGCCTTTTCCCACCCGAGAGCATACTAAAAAGGCGAGTTACTTCATCATAATCACACTCGTCTATAAGTCTTGCTATCTCTTTCTCAACTCTTTGCATCATCTCTCTTTAATCATTTTTCAAATCTTTTAGCTTTATTTGGAACTTTTTATCGGATAATAAAAGTTCAAACTCTGCTTCAGCAGTCTTGTCATTAAACTCTTTAAATTTAACTAATATATATGGCACATTATAAAAATCTGTTCCTCTAGGCTTTAACTCAAGTCTAAAGCTTTGATTTCGATGTCTTAAATAGAGTACATTTTGGGCAACTATTTTGTCATAAGACCTAAATACAACAAGTCCACCATTTTTATAAAGTGTCCAGCTAAATTTAAAAAGTTTTTCTTTGTCGTTATATTTTACAAGAATTTTCTTTTGCTCATCTTTTTTTAGTGTTATTTTATTGATTTCTCTAAAATCACTGGCATAAATGAAACTAAAACTAAAGAGTAAAAGAGTAAAAACCTGTAAAAAATTTCTCAATTTTATCTATTCGCTTTTTGAAACGATTTCACCCATTAGTTCAATACATAGACTTTTCATTTTAGTTTCAACTTCATCACGATTTTCAACCATTAACATATCTACTTTTTTATCAAACTCATCTCCAAAATGTTCATTAAGAAGCATCTCCATAGCAGCTCTTCTTCTTATAAAATTTTCTAAATCAAATCTCACAACATCATTATTCGCTGTAAATACTATATCCATAAGTTTGCTCGTTGGAGAACCTAAAAAAAGATCATCTTCATCTTCAAATAAAGCACTATATTTCATTTATTATTCCTTGATTTTAAATATATTTGCGATTATATCATTACTATAATAATAACGGCTTAACACCTGTCATTAAGTCTTATTTTTCTATAATATGATTAATGAAAACATATGACTACTTAATAATCGGTGCTGGAAGTGCCGGATGTAATATTGCTTACTTTTTACAACAAAATGGTAAAAAAGTTGCTGTTGTGGATAGAGAAGGAATCGCTGGTGGAGCGAGTGGTGCGGCAGGAGCCTTTCTCTCCCCTCTTCCGGGCAAAAAAAATCTTTATAACAGTTTTGTCAATGATGCTTTAGAGTTTTCCATAAACTTTTATGAAAAACTAATCCCTGAAGCAGTCGATAAAAAAGGTGTTCTTAGAGTTGCTAATGACAACTTTAATCAAGAAAAGCTGCAAACAAATAGTATAAATTATAAATATTTCAATACTCAAGAATTACAAAAAATTTCAAAAAACTTTAGAGATATAGATGGGTATTTTTATGAGGACGCAGCTGTTTTAGAACCTCTGATAATTTGCAATAAATTACTTCAAAATTGTGATTTTTACATAAAAGATATAAAAGAATTAACTTTTGAAAACGACTTATATAAAGTTGAAGATATAAAAGCTAAAAACATTATTTTAGCCCAAGGAGTAAGCGATTCTTTGGCAGAACTTCCATATATGAAAATATCTCCGATTTTTGGGCTTAGAGTTGATGTCAAAACAACAACTGACATCCCTTTTAATATCCATAAATCTATCTCTGTCTCAACAAATAAACATAATGACACTGTATCAATAGGTGCTACTCAGCAAAGGCACGACACACAAGATATGAAATGTGAAACTACATGTGACAAATGTGCTTTTTATATAAATACAGATGAGGAACAAATCAAAACTCTTCTTTCTCAAGCAGATGAGTTAATTAAGCTTGAAGATTTAGAAGTAGTAAAAACATATAAGGGGGCGAGAGCAACTATTAAAAGTTACTTTCCAGTTATTGGTAAAATCATAGATTATGAAAGCTCTCTAAAAAGGCATCCGTCCATAAGCAAAGGAACAAAAATCCCAGAAGATTCATTGGAGTACTATCCAAATCTGCATGTCATAAATGCACTTGGCTCAAGAGGTTTTGTGCTTGGTCCCTATCTTGCAAAAATTTTAAGCGAAAATATTTTGCATAACACTCCGATACCAAAGGAGTTATCAACACAAAAACTTTTTTACAAGATGGCTAGGGCTAAGTAAACGTTTATTACTTTACTATCTGAGTACCGATACCGGCAGATGTAAAAAGCTCCAGCAACATTGAGTGCTCTAGTCTACCATCAATGATATGTGCTTTTTGTACCCCGCCCTCGATCGCTTCAAGACATGCATCAACTTTAGGAACCATACCACCGTGAATAGTACCATCAGCTTTTAGAGCTTCAACTTCATCTTTTGTAAGTGTACTTAAAAGCTCTTTATCCTTGCTCAAAACACCAGATGTGTCTGTTAAAAATATTATCTTATTTGCACCAATAGCTTTTGCCACATGTGAAGCACAGAGATCGGCATTTATATTAAACCCCGGATGCCCCATCTCAGTTCCTGCTGCAATTGGAGCGATAACAGGTACAAACTTCTCATGAATCAGATTTAATACAACATCAGGTTTAACATTAGTGATATTTCCGGTTAGTCCCCACTTCGAGAAATCTTTTGCACGTGCTGTAATAAAATGAGCATCTTTACCACTGACACCGATAGCTTTAGCCCCATGAGAGTTAAGAAGTGAAACAATCTCTTTATTTATCTCACCGCTTAAAATCATCTCAGCTATTCTCATCACCTCTTTAGTTGTAACACGCTGACCGTCTATAAACTTAGTCTCAATTTTTAATGCATCCAACATATCAGTAATTTTTTTACCCCCGCCATGTATGATAACAGGCTTAATTCCAACTAAGTACATAAGCAGTATATCTTCAGCAAATTTCTCTTTTAGTTGTGGCGAACTTTGAGCTGAACCACCGTATTTTATAACAACTATCTCTTTATTAAACTCTTTAATAAACGGTAATGCTTCAAGCAGTGTCTGTACTGTTTCAATCTTTTTTTGCACAATAATCCTCTATAATTTTAAATATTTTCTTATCAACTTCCACATGTAAATCTAGCAGTGACAACGGAAGTTCAAACGATTCAACTTTTACAAAATCTTTATAAGTTACTAAAAGTGAATCAGAGCCATCTTTTTTTAGAACATCTTCTAACTCATCTTTAGAAAATGAGTGATGATCTTCAAAATAATTTTTACTAACAACATCCGGTAAAAAACTATCCAACCGTTCCGGTCTTGCAATGGCTGTTACGAGTGACATTTTATCACACTTGTCTTTAAGCTCCACTTCTCGTTTAAAATCCACACCGTCTTTTACTATGACAGCCTCTTTAGAAGCCCATAATCTCTCTCTAAAAGGTCCTGCGGGTAAACAAAATGAGTTTTCACTATTTACATCAATTAAAATATCAAGTTTTTTAATATCGTGTTTTGAGTAAGCATCATCCAAAAATATAATCTTCGCACCCAGCTCTTTAGCTTTTTTGATACCATCTTTTCTATCTTCACTTACAATAACTACAGCTTTTGGAACTTTACGAGCATAAATCATAGCCTCATCACCGCTAATCTTTACATCTTCTAAAATCTCATTGTCATTACTTATGACATGCAGACCGTTACTCTCTCGTCCGTATCCGCGAAGGACTATTGCTACATTTTCATAGTTTAAAGCAAGTGCTGTAACAAGCGGCGTTTTACCGCTTCCACCAACACTAAGATTCCCAATACTAATAATATTTACATCAAAATTCTCTGCACTTTTACTCTTAAACCTAAGATACATCATTAAACAATAAATTAGACTGAGTGGTAAAAGTAAAAAGGAGATAATTCTTTGAATAAAGCTTGGGTTGTAGAAAAATTCTTCAACCCAAAAGACTATTTTTTTTTTCAAAGCTATGCTTTTAAACTCTTGTAGAAGAAACTGTTTTTATTTTATTTATGACAAATTCAACTTCTTTATCACTCATACTTGGATAAATAGGAAGAGACATTACTTGCTGATAACTTGTAAGTGCTGTTGGAAAATTATTTATCTTCAGAGAATATTTAGTTTTATAGTATGATAAAAAATGAAGTGGAATATAATGAAGTCCAACCTCAACATCCTCTTTTTTAAGCTCTAAAGCAAAAGAATCTCTATTCTTATCTATCTTAATTATATATAGAGAGTATATATGTTCATTACTAATCAATTCTGGAATTGTTACATGGTCAACTGATGCAAGTGCTTCATTATACATGTCAGCAATCTCTTTTATTCTTTTTAAATTACTATCTTGTTCTTTTATTTGTGCTCTAATATATGCAGCATCTAACTGGCTCATAGAGTAATCATATCCAATATCCACAACATCATAAATATACTCTAAAGAGTCTTCATCTCTTTTCATAGCATGTGAGCTTAGGAGTTTAGCTCTCTGGATAATCTCCTCAGAATCACAAACCAACATACCGCCGTTACAAACATCTTTTTTCAAATGAGACGAAAAATTAAAACATGTAATATCAGCACCGGTTGAACCAATCATTTGACCATTATATGTGGCACCTAAAGCCTCACTGGCGTCTTCAACAATCTTTACCTCATATATTTTTGCCATTTTATAAAGTCTGTCTAAATCTGTACATTGACCAGCAATATGAGTAATTATAACAGCTTTTAATTTTTTAGATTGATTGTCTTGCAGATAAACTTCAAGTTTATCAAGATTTATATTATAAGTATCAGCATCAATATCTATAAAAATTGGCTCTGCATCAAAATGACGAACAACTTCCGGTACATTTGGATGAGTATTTACAGAACAGACTATTTTATCACCACGCTTTAAATCAAGAGCTAACATTGCTAAGTGAAGAGCAGATGTACCATGTGAAGTAGCCAGTGCATGTTGAGCACCAACATAAGAGATAAAGTCACTCTCTAACTCTGCAACTTGATCTAACTCTTCACCATCTAAAACATCACTAACATTTGAATGTGCTTCCCTGCTACTCTCATATTTACAAAATGGAACTTTCATTACCTGTCTCCCTAATTTTATTTTATATTTTTTATAATGTTATATCTCTTGGATAATTAAAATCATGGTTTATCGTTCTAGATGTCAACTTTGCAATTACCGGCATCTTTCTCTTAAACTGATTACGAAAAATTCTATTGATTATCATATCAATCATATCTCTGTCACAACCATATTCTACTATCTCTTCTTTACTTAGTCTATCTTCTACATAAAGCTTCATAGCCTTATCAAGTTGAGCATAAGTGTAACCCAAATCGGCCTCATCACTCTGTCCATCCCACAGGTCTGCGGAAGGTGGCTTTTTGATAATACTTTTTGACACACCTAAGTACTCTGCCAACTCATATACTTCACTTTTATATAAATCACCTATTGGATTTATAGCGCTTGAAAGATCTCCGTAAAGAGTTCCATAACCAAGCATCAGTTCACTCTTATTGCTAGTTCCTAAAACTAAAGCATTTTCTCTAGCCGAAATATCAAAAAGAGTGGTCATTCTAAGTCGTGAAGAGATGTTACCCTTTCTTAGATTGTTCATATTTGGATTTAACTCTTCATATACTTTTAACATTGGTTCTATCGAGGCAGTAATAACATTTATAGAAAAATCTCTACAAAGCTCATCTGCATCATCAAGTGAACTCTGTGAAGAGTATTGTGATGGCATCTTCACACATAAAAGATTATCTTTAAAGACTCTCTGGGCTAATACTGCTACAACAGCAGAATCAAGTCCCCCACTAAGCCCTAAAACAACAGAGTTTAGTCCTGTTTTACGAACTTCATTATCTAAAAAATGTTGCAGATATTCTGTCATCTGCTCATATTTCTTCATCACTAACCTTTAAGTAACTTTAACAAAAAATATTATATCTAAGTTTGGTAACAAAATAATTATAAGTTTATTTATATTCTTTAGTTACAATAACTTAAAAAAGAGGATATATGCAGATTAAAGTCCAACCCATGGGTGAATACCAAACTAACTGTTATATTGTCACTACCGACGGTAAAGATTTTATAATAGATCCAGGGATTGGTGCAACCGCGTGGGTTATGGATAATGTTACAAACCCGATAGCAATTTTAAACACTCATGGACACTTTGATCATGTATGGTGTAATGCTGAACTTCAAAAAAAACTAAATATTAAACTATACACTCCAAAAGGTGATGTAATGCTTCTAACCGGCAGTGGCTGGAGACCAGACTTACCACCATCTACCCCAGATATAGAGGTAGAACCAAATCAAGAGTTTGATTTCGACGGAGTTAAAGTAAAATTTCGTCATTTCCCTGGACATTGCCCTGGAAATTCAACAATAGAGATAGGTGATGCTATGTTTAGCGGTGACTTTATCTTTGAGCGCTCAATCGGCAGAACAGATTTTCCATATTCATCACCGGATGATATGAAAGCCTCTTTAGAGAGATTTAAAAAGCTTGACTATGATAAAACTATGTACCCTGGACATGGCGGTACAACAACTATTAAGCAGGAGCAACAGTACTCTGATTACTGGATAGCAAATCTTTGATGCAAGACCACTTTAAGGACAGGGCTGAGATTTGGGATTCCGGCAGTACAAGAGTCAAAGGTGCTTTAACAATAGCAGATGCCATAAAAAAAGAGATAAAACTAACCAAAAAGATGGAGATTTTAGATTTTGGAGTAGGTACAGGGCTGTTAGGATTTGAAATCGCTAAAAGTGTTAAAAAAGTTTATGGCATTGATACGTCACCTG
>DAOVJL010000142.1 GCA_030673275.1 Sulfurimonas sp. | reverse complement strand
GCTAATAAAGATTGTAAGATACGGAGTGTATGATTTTAGCTTGTATTTTTTATGCCTAATCTCTAGATCATTAATATTAAGCATTAATTAGTCCTGTATGTATTGCCGACATTTCAATAATTTTATTTGAGATATCACTACCATTTATTTTATCAGGATTGTTCAGTGCATAGTGAAAATATATGTCAAATAGCGTATATATCAGTTTATTTGTATCTCGATAATTTCCATCTGTTAATTTATGGATTAAGTTTATAGATTTAGTTGAAAACATGTTAGCCGTATCTAAGCAGTTTGCTTTCATCAGTTTTTTTTGAATATAAATCATCAACTCAGCAGTTGAAGCATTTTCAAGTCTGATACTTTCCCAAATTCTAGTTTGAAAATGCTCTTTGGCTATTAAGTCTTCTTTTTCAGTTTTATGAAGAGCAATAACAAATTTAACTTTTCTTGTATCTGATAAAAGTCTGATTTTCTCCATCATAGATGATGAGTATAGTTGAGCTTCATCCAGCATAATTAATGGCATTATAGGTTCGTCCAGCTCTTTATTGCCTACTACTTTCATGAATTGAGTGAAGTTAAGTTCACCGCTATATTCCATACCATATAAATCTTGAGCAAGTGTTTTAAAAAATTCACTCTCATCTAATATTGGCGTACTATAAAGATATGCTGCTTGAGAAGATTGAAGACTATCATGAAGTTTTGTTAAAAACATACTTTTACCGGTACCTGGTTTTCCATAAAGAAGTATCATTTTCAGAGGCTTCGTTATAGAATCTTTTAGTGACTGGTAGATATTGGACACTCTGTCGAGTTGTATGTAATCCTTAGTATTTACAGTATCTAAAAAAACATCTCTAGAGTTCTCATAGATATTAGATTCCATTTTCCTCTTTCTTCTTAGTTTGTTTTCTATTCATAATAACACTATCAGTAAGACCTTCATATCCCAAATCTTTTAGTGAAAGTTCATTTTTATCTTTTTTGATAATATGCGGCTCTATCACTATTACAAGTTCTGTAACTGTTTTAACTTTCACTTCACGTTTAAAAAGATGACCAAGTATAGGAATATCACCTAGCAAAGGAACTTTATTAGTATCAGTGGAATCTAATGTAGTAATTAAACCGCCTAAAATAATACGGTTTCCATTCTTAACAGTAACAACCGATGATAGTTGGCGACGACTTAAATCTGGCGGCATAGTTCTATCTGTAGAACTTGTAGTAGCAAAAGTGCCACTGATTGCTTCAGATAGAGAAGGATTGATCTTCAGTGTAATAGTGTCGTCATCGGAAATCTCCGGTGTGATATCTAGGAGGACACCTGCAAAAACTGATTGAAGGTTTTCCTCTGTGGTCGTTGTATCAAGACTAGCTCCAGCAGTAATGCCAGTAGTTGATATTTTATAAAAATACTCCGTTCCTGCAGTTATAAGGGCCGGTTGATTGTTTAGGGTTAAGACTTTTGGGTTTGAGATAGAGCTTACATCACCTTGGGTTTTAAGAAATTTTATAACTTCATTTAAACTGCCACTTGCTCCTAAACGAAAGATACTTGCAGTTGTACGTCCAATAGAAGATACACCATACTCATCGAAAGAAGTACCTGTATTTAGTGCATCAGAAGTAAATTGACCAACATCTTTGGAATTTACATAATCAAAAGTCATACCAATGTTTTGTAAAGCATACAGCTGACTCCAATCAATACCTGTAGTCTTACCTTCACTCATAGTAACAGAGAGTAGTTGCACATCGATTAAGACTTGAAGTTTTACTTTTTCTTGAAGTTTTTTAAGATATTTTTCTAATCTATTCATCTGTTTTAGAGTTGCTGTTACTGTTATGATACCGGCATTTTTATTTATAATCGGAGCATCAGCTACATATATATCTTCCGGTCTGTTTAAGATACTTTTAAATTCTTCGTCTAATTGGTGCCAAAATACAACTTCATCACTACTCTCTATTTTCATACCAGATTTACCAGCCCCACCGCCACCGGCAGATTCACCTTCAGTAGTAGTTGTAGTTGTTTCTGTGCTACCAGCACCCTCTGATGAGAGTGTTATGTCTGTATTTGATTCACCTTTTCTTACCGATAAAATGTAGTCAATAGTAAACATTTTTGTACTTAGGTAAGATATTCGTAAAATACTGTTTTCAAGAGTGTACGAGAGATTATTCTCTTTTAAAATAATATTTAAGACTTCATCTATTGTTAAGTTGTTAAGGTTAGTTTTGTTCAGTGTGGAGTCTAGAAATTTTTCTGTTACAGCATCAGTTACAATAATACTAAACTCACACTCATCACTAAGCTGTTCCACAAAATCTATTATTTTAGTGTTTTTTGTAGAACTGATACTAAATAGTTCATAAGAACAGTCAGCTAAAACACTACTTGATAAAAGAAGTGATAAAAGTGTTGTCGTTATTGTTGTTTTTATTAGTTTCATGAATCTGTCCTACTTATTTTTAAATTTTAAATTTGGATTTTTACTATTTGTTGATAAAATTAATTTTTTATCACCTTTTTTTAGAGTTACGGAAGTTTTAGCAACTTCTACAACGGTGTAGCCTCTTACTTTTGCATTTTTCTTATACCAACTGCCATTAATCATAGCGGATGAATTCATTATTGTGCTTAATTCAAAAGCATTAATTTTCACCTTAATGGTAGTTTTACCTCTGACTTTCGAAGTAGTTTTTGAAGATTTTGAAGGTGCCCTTCTCGTTTTAGATGCAGAAGAGACCTTTTTTGCACTCTTGTTTTTCTTTAAGAAAATAAAAGGATCGCGTATACCTCTAAGTTTTACACTTTTTCTTGGAGGTTTTATAGCTTCTATCTGCTCATCCACCCAAGAGAGCTCTGTAGCATAAAGAGCATTGCTTAAAAAAACTGTAACTACTATTATTAATATTGTTTTCATTAGTAAGTAATCCCCCATACTGAGATAGTTAGTTCTGAATCTAAAGAATCTTGCGCTTTTAGATTAAAATTATGCAAATCTACAACAAGTTCACTTTTTTCTAAAGAGTTTATAAATCTTACAGTGTTAGAGTAGTTACCTTTAACTTGAAGTGCTATATCCAGTACATGTCCGAAAGATTCGGTGTTTTCTGAATAAGTATTTGTAAAATTTATTATCTTCATATTATGTTTTTTAGCATTTATAGATATAGAGTTGAGATACTTACCCCAGCTTACTTCATCATATATAAGTGATGATATAGTCTCTATTTTATCTTTTATATATTGATTGTTCTCTTTAGTAATAACTAGCTGGGCTTCCAGATTTTTAATGTCCATATCTAATCTATCTACTTTTGCTTGTGGGTTTGCTTTTAAGTACATATTATCTGCATGAATCTTTACTTTTATATCTTTAACCCTCTTTTTAGCAGCATTAAACGAGTTTAATGATGAATCATAAAAAGGATAAGCCAAAGCAGCCGCAAGACCAAATATTATGATATAGACCATATAAGTATCTTTTTGAGATTTATCTTTAAAGAAATTATCAATTCTTTGTAAATACTCTTCTAATATTAATTTAAAATTCATAATAAATTCACCCTTAATTCACCAAAGTATAATTTTGATTCCTTTTCGTATGATATTTCATTTATAGAAAAATGAAATTTACCCTCATAGGTCCTAGTTAGATATTTGATAAGATCAGTAATCTTTTTATCTTTAGACGCTACTAAACCAAATTTAAACTGTTTTATTGCATCTGTTTTGTCAGTTTTACCACTTTCGCTATATGATATGGATTCGGCTTTAACTCTGTATCTGCTTAAATCTTTTGTTAGTTTGTATAAAAGATTCGCCTTCATTGGATAGTTAACTTTAACATCATGAATTTTTATTAGTGTATTCTTCTTTTGAGTATACTCATCTTTTTCATTATTAAGCAGTGTCAAAACTTTATGTTTTTCAGCCTCTTTATTTTTTATAGTTGCCTCTCTGGTAATTTTAATATTATGTAGCTCTTTATACTCTTCATTTAAAAGGTCATATTGTACATTCTGAGCATATGCTAGCGTCCAGTATGATACTGGATAGATGAAAGCAATTATTAATGAAGCTGCAGTGAGTAAGATAGCTCGCCCACTCTCTCTTTGAATAAATTTTGGAGGGCGATGATAAACAGTGAAGTTACACTCATACCTCTCCTCTTGCGGAAG
>DAOVJL010000160.1 GCA_030673275.1 Sulfurimonas sp. | reverse complement strand
ATCACCTAATATAGAAGTGATACCTGAACAGCTAGCAAAAAATATGCCATTCAGGTATCACTTCCTATTATGTGAAATATTACGACTTGCCATATTCTACATTGGTAATTTTTAAATTAAGTTTAAATTATACAATTTATTTACAATTCATTTACATTTTAGGCTAATTGTTTAAATTAAGCAGTGTTTTATGTGATAATTTGACTTTGTCATGCCCATTATATCTGTTATAATAGCGTTATGAGATTCAGAAAACTTAAAAAACATAAAAAAACTTCTTCTATTAATGATAAACCAAAGTATATTTACGCTAAATACAGCTATAGAGTAAAAGCATTTATTGTGGATATGTTTATGATATATGCTCCTATACTATATTTAATAGCTTATGTGGCTATGAGTGGCAAGGATGAGTTTCAGTCATCAGAACTGGCACCACTGATAGCTATAAGCATATATGGGCTTATATATGCTCTGCTTTTGAGTAATTTTGGACATACTCCAGGAAAAAAAGCTTACGACATGAAAGTTGTAGATGCAAGAACTGGAAATTCAATAGGCTTCTTTAGAGCTCTTCTAAGATTTATAGCATTTTTATTTACTGCGACAACTCTTTTTGGGCTTATTCTCCCATTTTACAGAAAAGATAAAAAAGCACTTCATGATCTTATTTGTGGAACTATCGTTGTTGTTGAGAAGAAATCAATTTAAGCTTTGTTCCAATGCTCCTGCGTTGGAATATAACACCCTCCATAAACTATCTTCTATATAAACAATAAGTAATCTTCTTTATATTAGGTATATAATTGCTTAGTATCATTTGTTAAGTAAAATGATTGTTATTAATGAAGAAGTTAACAAAAAATTTGACAAAAAAAAGGGCTAAGACAAAAGTCCCAGCCCTTTAAATAGTGTAAAGTTTCAAAATATAATCTGACTCCTTAGAGTCAAGCTTTTAGGAATGCTAACACTTGGCATTCTCCACGACGAGTGACCACAGCGGCGCCAGCGAATAGAAAAGAATTACTTCTTTTCTATGTTTTCACTAGTGTAAGTCTCTCCAAACTTGTTTTTTCCAAAGAAATGCGAAGATAGCAAATATAATAGAGAAAATCATTACATTCATACCAACTGAAGCTCTCTCTGCTCTTTTAGTATCACCAGCATTTCTCATATGCTCAAGAACTTTTTCCATAGCATCTGCAGTTACACCTGTACGAGGCATAGCAGTTCCTTCTAGATGGTTCTGAGGGTTTTCTACAAGTGTAGAGATAAACTGCTCATTACGAGAACGAATATACATACTTAAATCTGGCGGTAATTTACCCATATAAGCTTTTAGGCTATCTTGATACTCTAACACTTTAATATCAAATGCTAGTTCATCTTTTTTATGTTTAAATTTAGGTTTTTCACCAATTTGAGTCCATTTTTCATAATTCATTGCATGACATCTACCACAAGCATTTTCATAAGCCATTTTAGGAGTTAGTTCATCTTTACTAACAGCGATAGACTGTAAATATACAACCATGTCCGCAATTTCTTGGTCTAAATCTCCGCCAGCGCCGTAAAAAGCAACCATTGGGTGCATTTGACCTTTAGCAGCATCAAATTTATGTTCAACTTTAAGTGCATGTGCAGGGTTTTTGATTAGGTCTGCTAAGAATTTTTCATCATAAACAACACCGGCATTACTTAAATCAGGTGGGTTAACACCATAAGCTCCAGCGGCTGATACAGCATCCATACCGGCTGGTACACCATCACTTTCTATTGAGTGACAACCTGTACATGCGGCAGCACCGGTAACTAATATCTTACCGTTTGCTGCATCACCATCTACAGTAATTTTTGCTAAATCTTTATATGTAAAGTTTTCACTCTCAACATGCTTATGCATTACATGGTGAGCATAAGGCTCAACAAGATAATAAGTTACAAGCGAGAAGAATACTACAACTGCTAATATAATTGGTTCTTTATTTTTCATCTTATCTCCCTATACTTTTTTTTCACGAGCTGTAATAAATGGAAGAGCTATCCACTGAACAACAAATATTATAGCCGCAACAAGACCAATCTGACTAAACACACCCTCTGGAGGCAACTTACCCATAGCAGTTAGAACAATTAAGTTAGAAAGCATTAACCAGAACCAAACTTTAAATGCTGTTCCGCGACGGTTGGCAGCACAAGTATTTGGACTTCTATCCAAGAATGGCAAGAAAACAAAGATAACTTGAGCAAATCCGAACAGTGCTAAACCTAAATCAATATTAAACGGTCGTAAAATCTCATAAGACCATAGGAAATACCACTCAGGATAGATATGTGCCGGTGTCTTAAGACCATCAGCAGGATCAAAGTTTACAGGGTCCATAGCAAAACCATAGTTGTAAAATACAAGATAGAAGAAGAATACTAAGAAAATTCCAACAACCATCATATCTTTAGACATAAAATCATTAGCAAAACGCATAACTTTACTTCCAGCTTTGTCGCCATCTAAATATTTTTTAGATTCAGCGTCAAAATCAATCTCTTCACCATCTTGATTATTAACATGTGGAATTCTAAGAGCTGCAAAGTGAAGACCAATTAGAGCCATAATTGCAAGAGGTACAAGAAAAACATGTAACATAAAGAAACGAGTTAAGAATGCTTGAGCAGGAACATAATCCCCACGAATCCACTCAACTAAACCGTCTGCATGTAGTGAACCACCAGAGAAAAGGTTAGTAATAACCATACCAGCCCAGTAACTCATTTGTCCCCATGGTAACATATAACCTGAAAATGCTTCAGTTGAAAATGCAATGAATAAAAGCATACCCGTAATCCAAATCATCTCACGACCCTTCTTGTAAGAACCGTAATATATACCTGTAAACATGTGAATGTAAATGACTAAGAAAACTACAGATGCCGCAACACCATGTACATGCCTCCATAGCCAACCCATATCAACTTCTCTCATAATGGTGTAGTTTACACTGTAAAATGCACCTTCAACAGTTGGTATGTAATACATTAAAAGGAATATACCTGAAACTACAAGGAAAACGAAAGTGATTACAAGAACCATACCCATCGCCCACAAGAAGTTTATATTTTTTGGAATCCAATACTCGGATGCCATAACTTTTTCAACTTTATCAACTGCTAATCGTTGGTTTAACCAATCTTTAACACTTGTTGCCTTTGTAAAATGTGCCATTTATTTTCCCCTTTCTATAGCGTAATGCCATTATCTTTCATAGATTGCCATTCTGGACCAACTTCACCAAGAACTAACTTGTTTCCATCAATTTTGAACGGAGGTATATCAAAACCACGCGGTGGTGGAACTTTTGTCACAACACCTGCCCAGTCAAACTGACCACCATGACATGCACATAAGAAACCTACTTCTTTGCCTTTATATGCTGGAATACAACCTAAGTGAGTACATAAACCGATTGCCACCATAAAGTTTGAGCTGCCAACAACAACATCACGCTCTTTTTGCGCATCTGTTTGCGAAGCAACCATTTCTGCTGTCTTTTTTAGAACAAAAATAGGCTTCCCTCTCCATTTTTCTGTAATTAGCTCGCCCTCTGGATATATTGACATATCAAGAGTGGTGAAACCTGCAGCTTTAACACTTGGAAGCGGATCCCAAGTTTTTTTCATTGCAACCAATGAACCAACTACACCGACACCTGCAACGGCGCCAAATGCTTTACCCATAAAACCTCTACGGCTACTGTTATGCATGTTTGCTCTCTTTCGTATAAATTTTCTTAAAAACTGATTGTAGCCTATAATAGTTTTAAGTAATTATAAATT
>DAOVJL010000096.1 GCA_030673275.1 Sulfurimonas sp. | reverse complement strand
ATATTTTGTGCTTTTCTTTTAAAGTTATTATATGGTAATTCTTTATCTGTTTTAAGCTCAACTTCAATGCTGGGCTCTGATAAAATGCCATTTTTATCTACACTAAGCACTTTATAGTAATAAACTTTGTCTGCTTCTATTTCAGAATCAACAAACTGTGTGCCTTTTATATTTTGAAAGTCTTCTATTGAGCTCTCAAACAAATTCTTTTTATACTTTTTTTGAACTATGTAACTCTTTACACGAGTGTCTGAATTACTCCAAGATATTTTAACCTTTCCATCGACAAGTATTGCATCTACCAATGAAGGTGCTCCCGGTTTAAGCAAAGTCTTACCCTGAACAGAATAGTTATCATGTATACTCTCAAGTCCATCTTTATCAACTACACTAACTCTATAAAAATATTGCTGTGCATCTTTTTCAATTATATCAACATAAGAAGTTTTAGTTAAATATGCAATTAACTTATATTTTCCATCAACATCAGAAGCTCTATATAGTCTATATTGTGCAAAATCTTTAGTTCGTGATTTTTCCCACTTTATCTCAATTTTTCTTGATAAAGTGGTTGTTGCCTCTATTTTTGTCAACTCTTTTGGCAGAGCTTTTGTTATAACTTTTACTTCCGCAGAAGGTTTTGAAGTTAAATTATCATAAGTAACTGCACGAACACGATATATATAAGTAAATTTATCTTTTAGTCTCTTATCTATGTATTCTGCATTTAATCTTCCGCTTACAGTTGCTACATTATCCCAATGTTCAGCTTTTAAAGTTCTTCTTTGAACAATATATTTTTTAACTTTTTCATTTGTATGAGGTCTCCAAATTATTTTTGCACTTCTTGGCATACTTTGTATGCTGTGTATCCATGTTGTAGACTCTAGTAATGGAAGCGATTTTATTAATGTTGTTGCACTTTTTCTGGACTCTGCCTTAGCACTGAATGTTTTAAAATAATAGTTATACTTTGAATCAGGAACAATCTCTGTATCAAGATAGTGAGTGGAGAAACGGTTATCTACAGTATCGTAATACTCATTTTTTGGTATCTTCTTTTCATCTAATGCAACTCTATAAATGTAAACACCTTTTACTCTTGGATCATCAAAAGAGGTCCATTCAAGTGCTATAGCATTCATATCCACTATTGTTCCATTTTTTGTTAATTGAATAACCGGCAAAGTATCATCAATAATTGCTTCTTTTTTTGGTGTTACTTTTGCAACACAACCACTAAGAATCAGTAGAGAAACTGTGTATAATGTTGCTTGTATCCATAACTTCATTTATTTGCTCCATATTAAATTTTTTATCAAGGTACTCTTTCATATCTGCATCAAGAGGTGCAACAAATGAGAGTTTTTCTTTACTCGTTGGATGAATAAAGTATATTATATAAGCGTGTAGCAAAATTCGTTCCGATTTCTCTTGTTTAGGGCTTATAGCATATATGTGGTCGCCTATAATATGACGGTTTATTGTTTCTAAATGAACACGAATTTGATGAGTTCTGCCAGTAAAGAGTTTACAGGCTATAAGTTGGTTTTTTTCATCATTTGAAAGAGCAAGAGTTTTAAACGCTGTTTTGGCATTTTTACCTGTATTATCAACACATGCCATTTTTAGTCTATTGCTTGAACTTCTTGCTATATGTTTATCAATAATCGTTATATCATCTTTTAGAGGTGGATTAATTACTGCAATATAGTATCTTCCCATACTTTTATCTTGAAGTTGTGCAGATAAAAACTCATGAGACTCATTATTTTTAGCGACAACCATTGTTCCACTTGTTCCCTTGTCCAGTCTATGCACTATTCCGTGTCTCTCTTCTCCGCTTATAGTTGAGAGTCTGATACCCTTATGTTTTAACCAATCAACTAATGTTGCTTCTTTTACACTTGGAGCAGGATGAACAGTAACTCCTGTTGGTTTATTTATAACTAAAATATCATCATCTTCATAAAGAATCTCGACATCAAAATCAATTTTTAAGGCTGGTTGGGATTTTACATGTGGAAACTCTACCCTTACACTTTGATTTACTTTTAGCTTAACACCTGCACGAGATACGAGCTTATCATCAACATATACACACTCTTTTTTTATTAACTGCGCTATTTGCGAACGACTTTGACCTATTTGTGATGTTAAAAACAAATCTAAACGTTGTGCTTCTTGGCAAATATAACTAGTGATTTCATTCATTTTTTCTAACCTTTATGATACAATTTCTAAAATTTTTAGGAGATATAAATTTGTGGAGAATTGATAAGCGTATTTTAGCACAATTTGATTTTTTTTCTATTATTTTAATCATTCCACTGATTATAACTTCAAATTGGTTAATTGGAGAGGTAATCCCTGCTCTTGCACAGAAACAAACTGCTTATGTAGGAGTTGCTGCTCTAACATTCTTAGGTGTATTTTTACTTCCGATTCGCAGAATGAGTTGGCTTATCCCTTTAATCTACTGGATAAATATTGCTTTACTTTTAGCAGTAGAGTTTTTTGGTCATGCAAGGCTTGGTGCACAGAGATGGATAGATATACCTTTTATCAATGCAACTATTCAACCATCTGAATTTGTTAAACCAGCCCTGATTTTAATGCTCGCTTATCTTATACATAAAAATCCCCCTCCAATAAACGGGTATAGAATAAAAGAATTTTTAAAAATAAGTATTTATATTCTGTTACCATTTTTTCTTATTGCAAAAGAGCCTGATTTAGGCACTGCCTTAATACTCCTTTTTATTGGGTATAGTGTACTTTTTTATATTGGTGTATATTGGAAAATCTGGGCTGTTATACTAGGCGCAATTTTACTATTTTCTCCACTTGCATATAAATTTTTACTGCATGATTATCAAAAAACAAGAATCAAAGATTTTCTTAGTGAAAAGCCCTCCTATCATGTTCAACAATCAATAATTGCAATCGGTTCAGGGGGACTGACAGGCAAATCAAAAGAGGAAGCCACTCAAACTCAAATGAGATTTTTACCTATTGCTACAAGTGATTTTATCTTTGCATTTTTAGTTGAGAGAAGTGGTTTTTTAGGCGCTTTAGGAATCATACTGATATATGTTATGCTAATTCTTCATCTTCTGAGTTTAAGTATATTTAATAATGACTACTACATAAAAGTAGTCACCATTTCCATATCTTTTATGATATTTATATATATGGGAGTAAATATAGCTATGACCATAGGGTATGCTCCTGTTGTCGGTATTCCATTACCAATGTTCAGCTATGGTGGAAGTAGTTTTATTAATTTTATAATTTTATTCGCAATTATGCAAAATCTTATTACATTTAGATATAAAGATATGTATGACGGGCGCGGAACAAAAAGCTTTGTATAGGGATAAAAATGTCAACACATGAAGAGATACCTTGGGATAATAGATATAAATTAGGTATTGATAGTATTGATATTCAGCACAAAAAACTATTTGCTTTAGTAAACAGGCTGTATAAGTTAGAAGATCATGAAAGTACAAAAGAGGAACTTGCATATATATTAAATGAGTTTGGTGAGTATATGAGGACTCATTTCAAAGATGAAGAAGAGTACATGTTATCCATTGAATATCCTGGATTAGAAGAGCATAAACAACTTCATCAGAATTTAATTGATCAGCTTGCCTTAGTTATTCAATCGTCAGTTAAATTAAGCATACTCAAAACAAAAATGAGAGTTATAGCAAAACGTGCTATTGTTGAACATATTGTAAATGAAGATATTAAAATAAAACTATTTGAAATGTCTAAAATTAATGAGAATTTAATTTTTGATAAAACAGATACTGAAGATGAGGAAAATTTATTTGACATTACTGATATCATGCCAGATATTTAAATAAATTTTTGATTGTAAAAAAGAGTGGCGCGGTGGACGAGATTCGAACTCGCGACCCCCTGCGTGACAGGCAGGTATTCTAACCAGCTGAACTACCACCGCACTCATATTTATAAAGAAGTGTTTTACAAAAGTAAAACTTGTCACTATTGTTTTAAAATGGTGGGCATTACAAGACTCGAACTTGTGACATCTACCTTGTAAGGGTAGCGCTCTACCAACTGAGCTAAACGCCCTAAATAACACCATTTGTGGCGACCCCTAAAGGATTTGAACCTCTGTCCCTACCATGAAGTGATAGTGTCCTTGGCCACTAGACGAAAGGGTCACTTTCATTTAACAACAGATTGCTAAAATTTGTTTTTGTAATAGTTGTGCAAAGATTTTAGCGAAGCATAGTAAACTATGTGAGCTTAAATTTTTGTGCATATATTTCAAAAAATGGTGGGCACTACAAGACTCGAACTTGTGACATCTACCTTGTAAGGGTAGCGCTCTACCAACTGAGCTAAGCGCCCATATTAAACTAAAAACAATTTTGATTTAGTTGTGCCTAAGATTTTAGCGAAACATACACAAAGTATGTGAACTGAAAGCTTTGGTGCAAATAAACAAAATTAATGGCGCGGTGGACGAGATTCGAACTCGCGACCCCCTGCGTGACAGGCAGGTATTCTAACCAGCTGAACTACCACCGCATATTTATTCTTATTCGTCGTCAAAAACTCACTCACATACTAACAGTATGCTTCGTTCCTTTTTTTCTAGACTAAGAAAAAATCAATATTTTTAGTTTAAAAATGGTGTCCTGTGATGGATTCGAACCATCGGCCACATCATTAAAAGTGACGTGCTCTACCAGCTGAGCTAACAAGACGTTTTTCTCTATTTGTTAAGAGGTCGAAATTATAGACAAATAGGTTTTAATTGTCAAGATAAAAAGAGCCAAATTTAAAAAAATATCTCTTTATCTATTAATATAAGCATTTTAACAGCAAATAGCACGCTTTGGTATTGAATATAGTTCCTATCTCCGCTTAAATTTAGGCGAAGTTCTTTATGCTCTGTTTTGGTTCTTACACCTACATGTATAGTTCCAACCGGTTTATACTCAGTTCCACCGCTATCACCTGCAACTCCACTGACAGAAATAGAATAATCAGCACTACTTACATTCATTGCTCCATCACTCATCTCTAAAACAACTTCATTGCTTACTGCACCATATTTTTTTAGAGTTTCATTTTCAACCCCAAGCCAGTTCTCTTTTAATGTATTAGAATATGTAATTAAAGAGCCATCAAGTATTTTAGATGCACCATTTCTTCTTGTAAAAAAATAACTTAAAAGTCCACCTGTACAACTCTCTGCAAAAGTAATCTTCTTGTTATTAACTTCAAGTTTATCTATGATATAACTAACGATACATGCCCCACCAATAAGCTTATTCGGCAACAGTTGTTTAGCTGAAGTTATAAACTTTGATATGTCTCCATATTTTTTACTTCTTACATCAACTCTCAGCCATCCATCTATAAGAGTTACTATATCTACTTTCACATCATATGTTTGTGCTATAGGACTAAGCATAGCCACTGCACTCTCTTTATCCTCTTCAAATATATGAATAGTAGCTTTAGACTCTTCAAAATGTAAAAGTATTTCTGGAAGCTCTTGCATCTCATCT
>DAOVJL010000111.1 GCA_030673275.1 Sulfurimonas sp. | reverse complement strand
GTTTGGTATGGAGGAAGATCATGAAAACTATAGTCTTTTCGATTATGGCATTTTTTATGTTGAGCACTTTGGATGCTCGTGCTAATTCACTCGATGAAGATGCTTTTAGCGTAAGCTACGTCAATCATAAGGTGGATATGGTCCCAATTGTTATATTGGATGTAAAACCAGTTGATTTATTGAATATCGCATTCAAAGTCGCTATTTCCAGTAGTATGTTGGAACTTGAAGAGCAGACGCAAACAAATAATAACTTGATTAGTAGAGTTGCTATTTGGGTGTGTTATAAATTTTAGGTTCTATTAATTTGTAGATGTAGAACACAATGTTCTACATATTAGTAGAGATAGTTAGTCTCTGTTTCTGTTGCGGTTTCTATCTCCTCCGCCAGAACGGTTTCTATCTCCACTTCCAGATTTACTTCTATCACCACGGTAACCACCACCGCCACCTGAACGATTTCTATCACCGCTACCAGAACGGCTTCTGCTTCCACCGCCACCTGAACGATTTCTGTTTCCACGGTAACCACCACGGCCACGGCTATCATTTCTTTTACCAGCACGCTCTAAAATAGCAGCTAGCTTATCAGCAGGTATACCAATTGCGTTAGGACCGGCAACTGTCTGTTTATCTAGAATCATAGAGATTAGTTTGAATAACATAGTCTCTTCATCTATGTCTTCTTTTAGCATGTCAAGAATTTTATGTGCTTCATCATAGATATGTTGATCTTCAATATTTTTTACAATTGATTTTAAGTTATTAGCTCTTAAATCATTTTTACTTGGAACAAATGCATGAGTCATTGTAGTTCCGACTTTCGTTTTGATTCTTTGAAGCTCTTTAAACTCTAATGGAGTTAAAAGTGTGATTGCCTTACCTTTAGTTCCAGCACGACCAGTTCTACCGATACGGTGAACGTAAGATTCTGGGTCAAAAGGGATATGGTAGTTAAATACATGAGAAATGTTATTTACATGTATACCACGAGCTGCAACATCAGTAGCTACTAGAACTTTTACAGAGTTTTGTTTGAAACCTTTAATTACAGTCTCACGTTGACGCTGCTCCATATCTCCATGAAGACCGTTAGCTAGGTAACCTGCATTCGAAAGAACGTTTGAAAGACGATCTACTTCACTTTTTGTTCTACAAAATACTATTGCTTTTTTAGTGTCTTCAGAGTCCATAAGACGGATAACTGCGTCATCTCTCTCAGACTCTTCGATTACATAATACTCTTGATCGATATCTGTATTTGTAGTCTCACCTTTAGTTATAGAGATGAACTCCGGGTTTTCTAAGATTCTCTCAGCAAGAAGCTTGATTGGCTTAGGCATAGTAGCTGAGAAAAGAAGTGTTTGACGATTAGTCGGAAGGTATGAGAAGATTTCATTGATATCATCCAAAAATCCCATATCAAGCATCTCATCAGCTTCATCTAATACTACAACGCTTGGTGAAAAATCACTTAACATGTCTTTTTTAAGAATATCAAGAAGACGACCTGGAGTTGCTACAACTACAGCTGCACCTCTCTCAATAAGGTCAATTTGTCTTTTATAAGAACTTCCGCCATAAACAGTTGTAGTTCTAGCTCCAATGCCTCTTCCATATTTGAAAAGTTCATCACTAACTTGAGTAGCTAGTTCACGAGTCGGAGTTATAACTAAAATCTCAACTCCATTATTTCTTTGCATGTTGTTAAGTGCCGGAAGACCAAAAGCTGCTGTTTTACCAGTACCAGTATGGGCTTGACCAACTATATCTCTACCATCTAAAATGAATGGAATTGCTGCAGCCTGAATAGGGCTTGGTACTGAGAAACCAGCAGCTTTAACAGCTCTTAGCATGTCACTATTTAGACCTAAATCATCAAATTTGATTGTAGGTTCTTCATTAATTTGTTCTTCGTTTGTTTGTGCATTTTCTTGCATCATTATCCTTTAAAGTTAGGAGATGATACAAGTCTGTCACACTGACAGAGCATCTTCCCCTAAACTATTTCGCGAATTATACCCAAATATATTAAATTATAAGTTTAAACAAATTATAATTTAAATCATTTAAGTTTATATTGTGTAAAAAATGAATGAATCAGGGGTCCGTTTGTTTCTAAAATCAATTTTAGATATGATACTTATATGAAAATACAAACACAGTACTCTTATGAGAAAACATGGACTACAACAAATGAGCCTGATATTTTAAGAGTGATAGAAGAGGAGATTGGTGATGCTGATCCAAAAGGTACACTCTCTTACATCAAAGAAGCCATAAAAACAGGCAAAGTTATAACTGTAGGTTCTTGCAGGTTTAAAATGGAAAGAGTAGGTAAATAAAATGGAAAAAGAGCTTGAAGAAGTAGGTCATTTTTATAATATTGTTATAGAGTTTATTACTAATTACAGTTTTCAAATAATAGGTGCAATCATTATAATGGCTATTGGTGTAATAGCTTCTAAGTATATTCACAAATATGTACTGAAACTACTTTTAAAAACAACAATAGATGAGACATTGGGTGGTTTTATTGCTAACTTTGTAAGGTTTTTAGTTGTTGCAATGATGGCCATTTTGGCACTTGGAAAATTGGGAATATCTATCGCTCCATTTATTGCCGCTCTTGGTGCTATATCTCTAACAGCCGGTTTAGCTCTTCAAGGGAGTGTATCCAACTTTGCAGCAGGCATAGTTCTTATAGCTACTAAACCGTTTAAGATAGGTGATACTATACGTGTTCATGATATTTATGGAGAAGTTCAGGAGATTAAACTAGCCTATACTATTTTAATTAACGAAAATAAAGAGCAGATAACTATACCAAATAAATATATGATAGGAGATGTTTTAGTAAACTCTTACAGTTACCGTATAGTTGAGGGTAGTGTAGGCATAGCTTATAACAGTAAGAGTGAAAAAGCTATAAAACTTATAAAAGATGTTCTCTCTACATGTCAAGATGTCTCAGATGAAAATGAACCTATTATCGGTATTGAAAATTTTGGAGAAAGCTCTATAAATATTGGCTATAGATACTGGGTTCCCACAAACAGTTTTTTTAAAACGCAGTACGCGGTAAATTTAAAAGTATTAGAAGCTCTCAATGATGCGAAAATTGTCATACCTTTTCCTCAAAGAGAGATTCGTATGTTGGGAGATGAAAAATAGTGAATGATATAGCAAAACTGGTATTGAGACTTACAATTGGAGTTATGATACTCTTTCATGGGGTTGAGAAAATTATAAATGGTATTGGTGGTGTAAAACACTTAACTGCTAATGCAGGCTTACCCGAGTTTTTGGCTTATGGTGTTTATGTTGGTGAGATTGTAATGCCGATTTTGATTATTCTGGGAGTTTATGCAAGGGTTGCATCTCTAGTTTTAGCATTTAATATGTTAATTGCTATATTTTTAGCATATGGAGGTTCTTTATTTACCTTAGGCAAACATGGCGCACCATTATTTGAACTTCCATTTTTATATCTTATTATGTCAATTGTAATATTTATGATTGGAAGTGGAAAGTACGCTGTTAACAGTAAGTAGTTGTGAAACTATAATTTTCTGATGCGTAGCATCAAGCTTTAGTAACATAGCGTTTAGCGCAGCTTAACGGGCTTTGCTCATTAAGCGTTTTAAATTTACGGATGTGGCACTTTTAATTTAGAGTTTAGACTCCATCCAATAATAGCCATAAGAGCTATAACGCTGACAGCCGGTAAGAGTTCGTAAGCTGCTCCAAGATAAACTAACCAAAGTAAAATCGCACCCAGTGGTGTGGGTACACCAGTAAAGAATTTATCTACCTCTCCAGCATCAGTGTGTATATTGAAATGAATAAGTCTTCTAAGCCCTGATATTACATAGTAAATAGAAACAACAGCTGCTAGCATCATCGACATGCCGGAAAAGTTTACGGCATATACAGATTGGAAGATTAAAAATACCGGAACAAGAACAAAACTTAAAAAGTCTGCAAAGCTGTCTAGTTGAACTCCAAACTCATTTGATAAGTTGTATTTTCTGGCAATTTTACCATCAAAGATATCAAAAGCTCCACCAATCCAAGCTAAAATAATTGCAACAAAAAAGTTGTTTTGAGCGATGAAGTAAGTTGCCATAAGACCTGCTGTTATATTTACAAATGTAAACATATTTGCAAGGTTGAAGTGTGATGTACTTTCGAATAAAAATTTCATTAATTACCTTTGTTAATGAAATTATATCAAACAAAGGTAATTAATGAAATTTTTTTTAAGTCTCTATTAATAAATAAATTAATAAGATGGTGTTATATAAAATTATTAACGGATAATAATATTTTTTTATTAAATAAAAAGTAAAATATTGATAAGGATTATCAATATTAAGATGACTCTAAGTTGATATAGATTATCATTTACAAATAAATTTAGAAAGGTATTATAGATGGATAAGATATTAAAAGTAAGTTTAATAGTAATTCTAGCATTAAGTTCAACTTTTTTAATGGCAGAGGAAGAAGTACAACCAAGAGAGATAAAGAAATCTGTAAAAAAAGCTGTTGCTACATTTGCACCAAGTGAAGAAAAAGAGATTTCTACTGTAGATAAATTTAGACAAATGTTTACAGATGGGGAAGTTAGCGGTCAGTTAAAATTGATGTATGCCGGATATGATTATGAAAATGGCGACAGTAATACTTATGCAACAGCAGTTGGTGGTACTATTAAGTATGAACTTGCTGAGTATAATGGCTTTAATGCTGGGGTTGCATTTAGTATTTCACATGACATGGGTTTTGTGACTGGTGATAATGCTAAACAAAATGATGAACTCTCCTCAACGAGTGGTGAATATACAGAGTTAACAGAGGCGTATATAAACTATAAATATCAAAATTTGAATCTTAGAGCTGGTCGTCAAATGATAGATACCCCATTGGCAGATAGCGACGATATAAGAATGATTGCCAATACTTTTGAGGCATATATTGCTACTTATAACTTGGATGGTTTTGAACTGATGGCTGGTAGTTTACAAAAATGGCAGGGTGTTGATGCTGGACTTGATAATGAATGGGATAATAAAACAGGTGAAGATGGGACTTGGTTTGGTGGCATCTCTTATGCAGATGACATAGAGTTTAGCGCCTGGTATTACAATATAACTAAGTTAACAAATGCAGCTTACATAGATGCTGCATTAAAT
>DAOVJL010000155.1 GCA_030673275.1 Sulfurimonas sp. | reverse complement strand
ACTATTGATGAGTTTGCATATTTCACAAGCTCACAAAATCAAAGAGCAGATATTTTTGCAATAGACAAATATTTAAAATCAAAACTATACATGCCAAGTGCAAGTGAACGAGAACTTTTAAAAAATGAAAAGACAACAGTTCTAGGTAGAAAATTTGTGGTTAATAAAGATAGAGGTTTTATATTTATAGCGCCCTTTATAACTGGGGAGGGGCAAATGCCTCATAAATTTAAAGAGAGGTGCAGAGTTTTAAAGATAGAACCTAAGCTACGCCTATATCTTTACAAAAACGAAGAGGCTTTTTTAAAAATACAGGAGTTACTTAGTAGAGTTTGAGTCTTTTTTATTACTATAAGCTTTCATTGTAAAAGATGAGCTAATAATCTCACCCTCTCTTTTAAATTTTATTGGAAAATTAACACCTACTATCCAATCACTTTTATTGATAGCATCTAAAAAGTTATAAAAACTCTTTGGTGAACTTATCTCAGATGTTGTATTGACTTCATAAACAGTAAACTCATCTTCATCTTTACTCTTGGCCTTTTGGGAGAGTTTTAAAGAGCTAAAGAAACCTTTATACTGTTTCTCAAATCTCTCAGGAGAGAACTCCATATCAAATGCAGTAATTATATGACGATTATCACTTTGAAGTTTTTGAAGTATTTCCAATGTTTCATATGAGAAATTATTTAAATTTCTTGCTTCAACATCCATTTTTCTAAGCTCTGTTCTCTTAATTCTATACTCTTTACCTTTAGGAATTAAAACAGCAAAGGAGAAGACCAAAACAAAAATAAGCAAAAATATAGATATTGCCAGAAGATAAATATTTTGTCTAGTAAAATTAATTTTCACTATTTGACTCCTCTTCATCTATATAATTAGTAGATACAAACCTTAGCCAACCATTCTTAGCTGGATAAAAACTGCTATAACTTCTATGAAAGATAGAGCGAAGCGGAGCTTGGAGCATAAAATTATAAACATCTTTATTTGGCGTAATACCATAAAGAATAAGTCCATTCTCCATTATATTTGCCTCTGAAAGCGTTATCCGACCAGGTACTAAATCAAACAGATTATTAATACTATCCCTTAAGACACTATTTTTTGTAAAAATTTTCTCTGCCTGTATATTCTGCTTCTCTATCAATGTTATATGCTTATTCATTTTCAATATACCATCACGCAGCTCTTGTTTTTGCTGGGTTATGTCAGCTTTGTCTTGGTCAAATCTATAATCACGAAATATTAAAAAAGCATATGTTAAAAAAAGCATAAACAGTGTAACACCAAAAAAAGTAAAAAGTAGTTGTATATCTTTAGTAAGAACTGTTTTTGTTCTTGGTTTTATATAGCTATATTTCATTTAATTCAGCCTTTGCCATATCACAAACTTCTGTACTGAGATTAATTTTTCTTACATAAACACTTAAAAACATTTCCTCTTCTAAATACCCTTTAAGGTCACTGCTAACACCAATACCATCTGCAACATAAACACTCTCAATAAATTGACTTTTATATTTATCATCTTTATAAAAAGAGCTCAAAGAACTTTGTATTAATAAAAATCTTTGATAATCTTCATTAAATCCATCTGAGCTTATATCATCATCATTTTGTATAATCTCTTCTATATCTTGTGCTTCAGAAAATTCATCTATATCACCACTTACATCCAAATCTTCTATATTTGCAAAATCATCTAATGAATCAACATCATTATCTACATCTATCTCATCTAAATTTATACCCTCTAAAGAGATATCTTCATCTTCATCTAAAGATGAGTCCATCAATAACTCATCATCTTTATGATGTTCCATATCTAAGTATTCTCCATACAACAGTTTAGAATTATCGAAGATAGACATAGAGAGATAGTTGTCCTCTATCAATACAAACATAGATAAGGTAGTGTCAATTTTATCTTTAAAAAATTTAGACATTATCAAAAATGGTGAAAAAATAAAATCTACACCAATACTTCTATACTCATGTTCCTTAGCATTTATATCGTATTCAGGTGTGTAAACTGTCCACTCTTTTAAGGCAATATGTTTTGCTGAACTCATATCAGCATACTTATCCATCTCAGAAGTATCTGATGTAGGGATCGCTCCTTGCAGCGGAGAGTCATCTAAAACTGAAATGTAGCAGAATGGAGATTGTTTGCTATATGCTTTTATAAAATCATACATTTTTGCATTTATACTTGTAGTATCAAAAGTTTTTTCTACTGTCTCTATTACATTATCTCTAGAGCAAACCTCTACATATACTTTAGTGTGTAAATTTTCAACAATAATATTTATAAAAACTTTTGTATATAAAGTCTCTAAAAACTTTGCAATCATATTTTATCTACTCCACAAAGTGGATGTGCTGTATTATAATTTTGTTGTTTCAATGCACTACCCAATTTTGTATATATTTGCGTTGTAGCCATAGATGAGTGTCCCAACAATTCACTTACATCAGCAATAGGCGCACTAGCATTTAGCAGCTGTGACGCATAAGAGTGACGAAGTTGATGAGGGGTAACTTTTAACCCAACTCTTCTAAAGACTTTTATAACGATATATCTTAGACTGTTTTCGCTTAATTTTTCGCCATTTTTCTCAAAAATAAACTTTTTTTGTATCGATCTGCTTAAATATTCATCCAACAACTCTTTTGTGTGTGCTAAAAGTGGAATATCTCGCTGTTTATTTCCCTTTCCTAAAACCCTTACCCACTCATTTGAGAGATCATCTATTTTAAGAGAGGAGAGTTCTGATATTCTAAGTCCTAGAGTGTAGAGCAAAGTAACAATTAATTTCTCTAGTGGCTCACAATATGATAAAGCTTCAACTATATGCTCATGTGAAATTGGTTTTGGAAGAGTTTTAGCTACCTTAATGCTTTCATCTGCTTTTAATATTACTGCCATAGAGTTTTCATTAAGATACTCTACAAATGAACGGATTGCACTAAGTTTTTTGCTTATTGTTTTTGGGTTAAGTGAAGATATTTTTACGCGATATGGCATCAAATCAAAGAGTAGACACTTTTCTTGCTGGATAATTTCTATATAAAGAAATGCTTCTTTTAAAGACTCATCATAACTTTTTATAGTCAGGTCAGAGTATCCTCTTATCTCCTCAAGACTTGTTAAAAATTCTTTGCGTTTAGTAGCTATTAACTTTTTCAAGAAGTTTCTCAAATTTATCATGATACATAGCAGCTTCTTCTACTAACTTATCATCAGTTATTACACTAGGAGCTAATTTTATATATGAACTTAACATTATCCTACAGATAAGTTTTATCCTAGCCTTATCTGCATCGAGTATATTTTCATGCCTAGCAATTTCATCTATATCTAACATGTATTTTTTAGCATCTTCTATATAGTGCACATACTTTAAAGATGTTTTAGATTGTGCCATGACAGTTGCTGCCATACGATTATACAGATCTAAACTAAATGCCTCTTTTGCAAGTGAATATGCTTCTCTATAGTCACCCATCTCATAATAATATTTTGCTCTTAGTGATTTTTCATAAGATGGATTTATTAAAAAGTACACACCCATGATAAAAAGTAGAGATAGTGCTAAAACTGAAATCAGTACTCTAGGCTTCATAGCTTTGCAACTCCTCTTGTAGTAAAGTTCTTGCCTCTTCCAACTCTAAGCCCCTTACATCTATAGGAAGTGTAGCATAATATTTTAAAGTACCAAAAGGTTTAGGAACAATGAATCTGTCCCAACTGTCAAACTGCCAATACTTTGTTGGCAACATTCTAATCAAAACTATTTTTGTATTAGTTTTTTGTGCCATGACTATTATACCATCTGCAACTTCATGTCTTGGCCCTTTTGGACCATCAGGTGTAATTCCTATGTCATAACCATCTTTTAAAGTTCGAATT
>DAOVJL010000241.1 GCA_030673275.1 Sulfurimonas sp. | reverse complement strand
CATAAGATGCCAGATAAAATAAGTTAATATATATATATTTACAAAAAACTTTGACATGTAAAAAGCTAAAGGTAAAGATATAAGAGAAGTTATAGCGCTTATCATCAGTATATTCGTCAAAATTGTTCTGCTTCTTTTTGCAACTCTTATGAAAATAGCATTAAGTGTCAGTAAAATCATCATAATAAAGAAAATTTCTGTATGCCAGAACTCTAAAAATGAAGCTTCATTTATGGGGTCTATATACTCCTCTTCATTTCCAAAAAGTGTTGTGTTTATAGTCTCTACAGATATACCGAAACTTGAGTTCATAACTAAGATATCAGAGACTAGATAAAGAAGTATAAAAATTAAAAAGCCTTTGAGTATAAGGCTCATAGCACTATCTTTTTGTATATTGTTTATAAGTGTAAATTTCACTTTTTGCCTTTTAGCATCTCTTCATAAAAAGAAAAAGCAAGCCTTGATCCATCTATAATACTTTTAGCACTTAGTGTAGCACCGGTAATATTTGGTATATTTTTGGATGTTTTTGAATTTTCAAATTTCTTCATCCATGTTTTTGATGGTATATACTCCAGTGGTTCGTTAAAAGCTATGATTTCTATGCTTTTTAAAATAGAGTCTGATGAAATTATATAAAGAATAGCAGCATTTTTGGAGCGAACTTTTTTGTTTATTAATATACCGTAACCAAGAACTTTGTTTTTTTTCATAGCTTTAAAAACTTTGATCTTTTTATTTTTTAATTTTGCTTTTGCTTTTTTTTGAATCTTTTTTGCTTGAGTATTTGTTAGAGTAATGTTTTTTTTATCTATTTTACTGCTAGAGGGATAAGCCTGTTTCATTGCGTTAACAGGGGGTATTATAATTTTTGCATTTAGAGAAAAAACAAATGCTATAAGAAGTAAAAGTGAAATTTTTTTCATATAGTAAGAACTCTTTGATTTTTCTTGGATTGTATATAATAATATTTTTTTTGTCAATGGAATTGGTCAATATTTTTAGTATAATTAGAAAAATTATAATATGAAGTGGAATATGAGAGAGATATTTAATAGAGTTGAAGATGGACAAGAAGTTAATATAGAAGTTTACCTTGACGCCAAAGAGAATCAAGAAACCAATCCTTGGATATTTAGCATTTTTATAAAGTATGATGCTTATAATGAGGCTGAGGATGGTTTAGATGAATTCTTTGAGACAAAAGAGGCATTAATAATTGCACTGGAACATGAAGACAGAGCGGTATATGTAGGCAATAGGCTTGTTGGTGAGTGGAGTGAGATTTACTTTTACGCGAAAGACTCTAAGCAACTTGATTCTATAGCAGCCAAGATATTAAAGCCTACAAAATATATATATGAGAGCAATGTTGCAAAAGATAAAGATTGGGAGTTCTTCGATCATAATATCTTTCCAACCGATTTAGAACTCTGTTTAATGCAGAGTAAGCATATTGTCTCTCTTATGGAAGAAGAGGGTGATAATAAGTCTATTGCCAGAGAGGTGGAGCACTATGCTTCTTTTGACACTTCAACCCAAAAAGAGAGATTTGTTGAAAAGGCGTTGACATGTGGATTTGTTTTTAAAGATGATATTAGCAGTGATGAACTTGAATACGGTGTAGCATTGACAAAAGAACATAGCTTGAATGAAAATGAATTAAAAGAAGTTATAAGTCCACTGTTAGACATCATAAAAGAGGAACATGGTGAGTATGAGCTTTGGAGTACAACTTTACAAGAAGACTCAGAGCAAGTATAAAAAATGTTTCTAGTTGTTTTTAGATGATTAAACGATATTTTGTAAAGAGTTTTTGGTTTACTTGTGAGCTGTTGCTGAAGACTCGTCATAGATACAACTATGTAGGTTTACAAAATATTCCAAAAGATAAAGCAGTCTTGCTTATAGGTAATCATGTTAGCTGGATAGACTGGTTCGC
Organism: Sulfurimonas sp.; assembly: GCA_030673275.1. Lineage (GTDB taxonomy): Bacteria > Campylobacterota > Campylobacteria > Campylobacterales > Sulfurimonadaceae > Sulfurimonas. The sequence goes on along the minus strand of DAOVJL010000241.1, from coordinate 762 downwards.
TTTACAGTTACCAATAGACAGGCAAATTAATTTTTTGATTGATAAAGATATTTATAACTGGAAAGTTTTCAATAGAGTTTTTAAAATAGGAGAGTTGATTCCTGTTTCTCCAAAAGCTGCGAAAGATTCATTTGCTGAGGCATCTTCAAGACTAAAAAATGGTAAAATAGTAGCAATATTTCCCGAAGGTTCAATATCTAAAGATGAGTATACTGCAAAATTCAATAGAGGTTATGAGTATATAAACAAAAGTGATGCCATTATTGTACCCTTCTTTATAGATGGTGTATATGGAAGCATGTTTTCCAGATACAAAGGTGAAAACAAGAGAAAGTTTTTCAAAAAAAGAGATATTACTGTAAGTTTTGGAGAACCTATCTTAGATAATATTAAATCAGATGAACTTAGAGATGTAGTTAAAGGGTTAAAAAGATGAATACAACACTTATTATAGGCGCTGGTGGAGTTAGCCGTGTAGTTGTACATAAATGTGTACAAAATGCAGAAGTTTTTGGAAAAATTGTATTAGCTAGTAGAACACTGGCAAGATGCCAAGAGATTAAAAGTGAACTGCCTGATGCAGATATTGAAGTGGCACAGGTAGATGCTGATAGTGTTGAAGAGTTGGTAAAATTAATATCTACATGTAAAGCGGACATAGTTATAAATGTTGCCCTTCCATATCAGGATTTGACTATTATGGATGCCTGTATCGCTACTAAAACACCATATCTTGACACTGCAAACTATGAACACCCTGAT
>DAOVJL010000102.1 GCA_030673275.1 Sulfurimonas sp. | reverse complement strand
TCTATTCCTAAAATTATCATTTTTATAATCTCACTGACTGTTTTTATTTAAAAACTAATTTTATTCATTTTTTACCAATATATGCATAAAGTAAATAACATATTTAAAAATATCGACAAAAAACACTGTTTTATTGGTTTTTCCAATATAATTTTGATAAACTTATTAAGTTTAATTATAAAAACATATTCAAAAAGGAATAAAATGTTCGGATACAAAAATATATCTGTTAAAACTAAAATGTTTATTTTGGCTGTTGTGCCAATAATTGGGCTGTTGTATTTTTCAAGTGTTCCTATTGAGCGTAGCTATAATGAATATAAAAATATGCGAGATATTAAAGCCGTAGTACATTTTACTACAAATATGAGTGCCTTAGTCCATACTTTACAAAATGAGAGAAGTGTGTCTAGTGGATTTTTAGCTTCAAAAGGAACAAAATTTTCAAATGAACTAAAAACTCAACGAAAAAAAGTTGATGATGAGCTAACTTCTTTTAATGCTTTAATTAATTCCGTAAATATGCAAGATTATTCAAAAAAATTTCGTTTAAAAATACAAGAAACTTTAATAACGCTTGAAAAACTTGATTCTCAAAGAAAAAAGATTGATAATTTTTCAATTAACTTAAAAGATGTTTTAACCTATTACATGAATATTAATGAAGCTTTTTTAAGCTCTATTGCAGAAGTTGCAAAAATGTCTACAGATTCCAAAATTTCTATGGAATTAAATGCTTATAGTGCTTATTCCCTTGCTAAAGAGAAATCTTCAGCTCAAGAAGCTGCTCTTAATTATGTATTTATGGATGATATCTATCCTAAAGGTATACAGGGTCAAGTTATTGCTCTTCATGCACAAGAAGGACTTTATTTAAATTCTTTTCTCAAACGTACAGATGAGAGTAATATTAAAGCATACCAGAAAAAAATGAGCTCTCCAAGCATTACTTATGCCAACAGTTTGTATACCTTGGTAACAAACAAGTCAGAAAATTTTGGAATAGGTGATACTGAAGCTTTTAATATCTTAAAAGCGAAAACAGATATACTTAAAGAGATAGATAATCATCTAGCAACCTATCTTATTGATGAAACTACAATTAAAATGCAAGCTGCTAATTCGCAATATTACACTTATCTAATTCTTGGTTTAATTAATATTCTTATTATAATATTTATAGCAATTATGACTACAAGAAATATTAGAAGATCATTAGATAATTTTAGAAGTGGTTTAGAATCTTTCTTCGAGTTTCTTCGTCGTGAACGAACTTTATCTACGCCTATTGAGATAGATTCTAAAGATGAGTTTGGTCTTTTAGCTAGTATGGTAAATAAAAACTTAAAAAGTATTGAGAATGAACTTGAACATGACAAAATATGTACGGATGAAGCAGTTAGCATACTAGCAAAAGCAGAGGCAGGTTATATGGATTGTCGTGTAGAAGCAACTACCGAAAATCCGCAAATTACTACACTTATTACATCTATCAATAATTTAATGAACAAATTTGAAGAGCAGATAGGAAAAGATATTACCAAAGTCTTGTCTAAAATTTTAGAAGGGAAACTAGATGCACGAATTGAAAATGAGTATGAAGGTATGTTTTTAGAACTAAAAAATTCTACCAATAATATTGCAGAAACTATTGAAACTCTATTTAGTGAATCCGGAGAAGCCTTAAATGCTATTAGTCAAGGTGATTTAAGTGTACGCATCTCTGGTAATTATGCAGGTGATTTTGGTATTGTAAAATCCTCTATTAACAATTTGGTAGAAAAGCTATCTAGTACTATAGAGGGTATAAATGTTGTTACATCACGAATACAATTAGCAGCAACGGAAATAAATAGTTCTAGCGGGTCTATATCTAAAGGAGCAATACAACAAGCTTCTTCTTTATCGCAAACAACAGCTGCTATTGAAGAGATGAGCGGAGCTGTAAGTGAAACGGCTAAAAATGCAACCTTGACAAATGAAATTGCTGAAGACTCTGCAAAACTTTCTCTTCAGGGAGCTGATGCAGTATCTAAAACTGTAGAGGCAATGCGAACTATCGCAGACAAAATACAAGTAATAGAAGATATCGCATATCAAACAAACCTTCTTGCTCTTAATGCCGCTATTGAAGCCGCAAGGGCCGGACAGCATGGTAAAGGTTTTGCCGTTGTTGCTGCAGAAGTAAGAAAATTGGCAAAACACTCTCAAGTTGCTGCAACACAAATTAGTCAAATTACTGGTAGTAGTGTGAAGATATCTGAAGAAGCTGGGAAAATGATACAAAGTGTTGTACCTAAAATTGAGGAAACAGCTAAGTTAATCAAACAGATAGAAATTGCAGCTAAAGAGCAAAATATAGGTATTGGTCAAATTACTCAAGCGATGAATGAGCTTGATAAAGTGACTCAACTCAATGCAACATCATCGCAAGAACTATTAGATGCATCTGAGCAACTAAATGTTCAAGCAGAAGAGCAAAGTGAACAAATGGGTTTTTTCATTCTTCATCAAAATATGAATTCGAGCACTGTTTTAAAACCAACGGTAGCTAAAAATGAGATTATTCATCCCTTAGATGACGAAGAATCATCTAAAGATACACAAATTCAACATAACGATGATAATATTGATCTTCGTGATTTTGATACATTTTAAACATAAATAAAAAGGAAAAAAAATGAAACTTTTAATAGTAGATGATGCGAAGTTAATTCACTTCATGGTTAAAAAAATATTAATGGCGCGAGGGCTGTCTAATATTGAATTTGAAGATGCTTTTGATGGTAATGAAGCTATTTGGCAAGCAAAAAAATTTGAACCTGATCTTATTTTAATGGACATTGTTATGCCTGAAAAAGATGGTATAGAGGCATTGAAGATTATTAAACATAATCACCCTGACATGAAAGTAGTTATGGTAAGCTCTATGGGAACTGAAAAAAAAGTGGCTCAATCGTTAAAATATGGTGCTGCTACATTTATTCAAAAACCTTTTGATGAAGATGAGCTATACGATCTTGTATCGAAATCAATATAAGGAGTAAGGAATGGGAATTAAATTTTTTGGTCACTACCTGCTAGATGAAGGTAAGATAACCAATAAACAACTTTCAGAAGTTGTAGAATATCAATCTAAAAATAATCTTTCATTAGGTGAATTAGCTGTTAGAGATGGTTTTATCAATACTGAAGAAGCAAATATTATTAATGATAAACAACGAAGCTTAGATAAACGTTTTGGTGAAATAGCAGTATCATTAGAATTACTGACTGATATACAAGTTGAAAAATTATTACAAATTCAAAAAAAAGAAAAAATCTTTTTTGGAGAAACTTTAATTCTTAAAAACTTTATGAGTAAAGAAACTCTTGATATTGAATTAGCTCGTTTCGCAGAGCAACAAAATATAGAAACAGTAGAACTTGATGATAAAATTAAAACTATTGACAAAGATGGTGTTATTAAAAATTCTATTGAGATTTTTCAAACACTATATTCTCGTATTGTACATGATCCTATAAAACTTATTCGTATGGATAATACCAGTTCTATAAGTAATAAAGGAATTATTGCTCTTCAAAAAATGCGTGGAGATGTACATTTAAATTTTGCTATTCAACCTGAAGATGCCGTATCTTTAGCTATTTCAACAGAATTCTTAAAAACAGATTTTAATGCGATTGATGATATGGTTATTGATATTATCTGTGAATTCGTAAATATTGTACTTGGGAATATTGCAGTAAAATTTAGTGCTGAAAGCAGTGAAGTAGATCTCACTCCGCCAATTATTATTGAACCATCAAAATTTAACTGCAGTGATTATTACAGTTTTGAGTTTACAACGACAAAGGGCAACTTAATACTTTACATAAAAATATAAGTCATTAATTTACGTTAACAACTTGTATAATCTCACTAACGGAAAGTGCCTTTTGTGCGCTTCCCATCTCGTAAGCAACTTTAGGCATACCGTAGACTGTTGATGTCTTCTCATCTTGTACATAAGTTTGTGCTCCTGCATCACGCATATTTTTTAAACCTTTAGCACCGTCATCCCCCATACCAGTTAACAGAAACCCTGTTGCATTAGATCTGAAAGTTTTTGCAATGGAATCAAAAAGCACATTTATACTAGGACGATGCGAATTTACTTTTGGAAAATTTTTGAGCCGTAAACAGTATTTTAAACCTTGTTTTTCAACTTCTACATGTATACCGCCAGGTGCTATATAAATAGTGTTATCACTAATAATATCACCATCTTCAATCTCTTTTACTATGCTATTTACAACTAACCCATTAAGATTGTTTGCTAATGAAGCAGAAAATTTTTTAGGAATATGTTGTACCACAACGATACCCGGATGAAATGAGTTTAAATGAGTGAAAATTTCTTCTAATATCTGCACACCTCCTGTAGAAGAGCCAATCGCAATAACTTTTGCACTAGCCGCTCTAGGATGTTTTATCTTCTTTACTTTTGCATTATTTAAATTAACACGACTATGATAATTAATATTGGCTTTTGAAACGGTACGAATCTTATCAATAAGTTCTTCTTTATAAGTGGTAAAAAATTTACTCAAATTGTTTTTTGGTCTTTCTATAATCTCTGCAGCACCTAAGTACATCGCATCAACCAGTATGTTTGAATCTTGCCCTTCTTGAAATGCAGAACAGATAATAACCGGTGTTGGTCGCTGTTTATTTATCTGTTTTAAAAAAGTTAATCCATCCATTTTTGACATCTCTATATCTAAAATAAACAAATCTGGTAACCCGACTTTTTTAAAAACATCAAAAGCATCTACAGGGTTTTCTGCTTCTCCGATAAGCTCAATATCATCCATACAAGAAAAAAGTTTTTTAAAACCGTTACGAACAATTAATGAACCATCAATTAAAAACACTTTAGTCATCAAAAAAATCCAGCTCACTACCATCATTTTCGTTACAATTACCAAGATCACAACTATAAGCACGTTTTAAAAATTCAATAGAGTTTTGAAGTGAATCTTGAAACAGATATACATCACTAAAGATACGATCTACAAAATAAAAATTAATATAAGTGTTTATATCTGAAACTATCTCACAAAGATACTCTATTGCATCATCAAACATAATAAATTCCTCAGATTCAATTGTTGATATAAAGTTAGCAAATTCTTTAAATATCGGTGACACATGTTGAGTATAAGTTGAAGATAAAAACACATCACTAACATCATTTAATTTTTGTTCTAACAGTTTAAATATCTCTGGTGTAAAATTTTTATTTTGCATATCTTGTACAATCTCTTCTAAGTCTTGAGACAAGAACAACACTTCACCTTCATATGTATCTAAAAACTCTTCAGTGATTAATTTGTTATTCATGACTATTATCTC
>DAOVJL010000235.1 GCA_030673275.1 Sulfurimonas sp. | reverse complement strand
ATTTAAAATATACTTCCCATGCTCTGCATGGGAATAAAATAAAGCCATATTAATCAGTAAGAAGTTTACACATAGCACCTGTTGTAGCATTTGTAGTATCACATGTAAATGTTCCTGCAAGATTTGTTCCTGAAGTTGTGGGATAATAAGTAAATGGTACAGCAGTTGCCTGAACTTTGTACGTATAGGCTATCCCACTAGTGCTATTCCAATGACCTGAAGCATCTTTAGCAGTTATGCCATACATTAGAAGTGTCTGATTAACATCCACTCCGGTAAAAAGTGTTGTTGTATCAACACTAAGCTCTGATATCCAGCCACTCTGACCCTGTATTAGCCTGCCCTGTCTCTCAGTGACAATAGCAGAACGAATAGAAGCAACATCGGCACGACCTTTTGTTATCTCAGCATCAGTACGAGTAGCCGCAAGTTTAGGAATAGCAATAGACGCCAAAATACCTAAAACAACAATAACAAATACCATCTCTATCATAGTAAAAGCACTTTTTGATTTTTGCATAATAACTCCTTAGATAAATAATTTATCATTTATTTAATATGTTAACATTATTTATATTATTTTAGTTTAAAGTCTATGAAAGTTTTTAAAAGAAGAATAGATTTGTAAGTATATGCATTCCCACGCAGAGCATGGGAACGAGAAAAAAAGTTAACGAACTACACCCGTACCTGTTAAAACAATAGCATCCGCATTAACTGTATCAAATAAAACACATCCAGCTGTTGTAAAAGCTACGCCAGAAATAGTTAAAGTTGCTGTTCCTGTTGTTGCATTTTGATCAACTGTACCCAATGCACATTGAACACCATCACCATCCTGTGCCGTAAATGTAGTAGCAGCAACTATAAAATTAGGAGATGCAGAAAGAAGAGTAGTTAAATCAGCTGGAACAGCACCTGAAGCGGTAGCCGTTGCTTGAAGCTGACCCACTGCTGTCTTCCAACTAGCTACTGTTGCAGCCGCCTGTGCATCTGTTCTAGTTGCAGCAAGTTTTGGAATAGCCACAGCGGCTAAAATACCTAAAATAACGATAACAAAGATCAACTCGATCATAGTAAAACCAGCTCTTTTCATAAGAACTCCTTGAATTAAAAAAATTGGGTCACCCTAGTAACCTTAACAAACATTATCTAGCATATATCATTAAAGCTTGCTTAAAATATATAGATACATTTTTTGGAACTAAAATTGCTTATTATATTTAACTAAAGGATTATAGATGAGTATTGAGATTTCTAGAACACATGCCCTAATCGGAAAAGCCCTTGACTATAGGGCTGTTCGTCAAGATATGATTGCTTCTAACATCGCTAATGCTGATACTCCTTTTTATAGACCAAGAGATGTAAGGTTTGAAGAGTATCTGGCTCATGAAAAAGCAAAAGCTCTAGAAACAAACAGTGACAAACTTCAAATGGCACAAACTGATGGTGCTCATATAGCATTTCAGGATGAAAAAACTTCATATAGACCAAAAACATATTTTAGAGATGGTCATATGGCAAGAAATGACGGCAACAGTGTAGATTTGGATGTTGAGACAACAGAGATGAGTAAAAACTCCGTTATGTTTAATGCTCTTATTCAAACAAATAAAAAATCTGGTGCGATTTTTAGAAGTGTAATAGACGCTTCATCAAAAGTTCAATAGGATAAATAATGAGTAACTTTTTAAACAGTTTTGATATTAGCGGTTACGGATTAAGCGCTCAGCGTGTTCGTGTAAATGTTATCTCTCAGAATATAGCAAATGCACAAACAACCAGAACTGAAGAGGGTGGTCCATACAGAAGAAAAGAGGTAGTTTTTAAAGCTATTGACTTCAACAAACAGTTCAATGATGCACTTAACTCTATGACGAATAGCGCTAAATATGCGGATCCTTTAAATGAGGGTGATTTTGGTAAAAAAGTGAATCCTGCTATAATGAGTGTAATAGTTGATAAAATTTCAAGAGATGACAGAGAACCAAAGATGAAATTTGATCCGGCGCACCCAGATGCAGATGCAAATGGCTATGTTGCGTATCCAAATATTAATCCTGTTATCGAAATGGCCGATTTAGTAGAAGCAACTCGCTCTTACCAAGCAAATGTAGCTGCTTTTGAGAGCGCAAAAAATATGGCAACGAGTGCCATTTCACTATTACAATAAAGAGGAGGTAGTACACTATGAGTGAGTTTGGAAAAATAAATGGTATATCAGGTACATCTACCGCCGATTTATTAAAACAAAAAAGCAAAGTAGAAGCAGGTGGTGGTGAAGCTTTCGCAAAACACCTAAAGTCCGCTCTAAATGAAGTTAATGAGATTCAAGAAAAAAGTGAAGTAGCTGTAGCTGACATGGCAACAGGACAGGTAAAAGACCTTCATCAAGCAGCACTTGCTATCGGTAAAGCTGAAACAAGTATGAAACTGATGCTTGAAATTAGAAATAAAGCACTAAATGCTTACAAAGAGTTAGGTAGAACACAGTTATAACAATATAAGTTTCTACTTAACAACCTCCTCAATATTTAAATGTTATAATCTCCTAAAAAAGTATGTATGAAAAATCAAAATAAAAGCAAAAAAATATTTCTTCTTTATTCACTTATAACTCTTGGCTTTTTAATATTTTTAGGTGTAATGCTACTTACCACTCTTAAATCTCGTCACCTTCCATCTCTTTTTACAAAAGAGAGTTCAAGGGCAGTTAGAGGTTCAATCATTAGTGCAGATGGATTTTACATAGCTACAACAAAAAAACTATATAAAGCAGTTGTAAATACTCACTATATTGATCCACAAAAAAAAGAGCTGTT
>DAOVJL010000252.1 GCA_030673275.1 Sulfurimonas sp. | reverse complement strand
GGGAGAGTTTGTGGGAAAAAAAGTATGGGAGTGTGTAAATAGATTGATATGTGGAAACTCCACATACTAATCTACTTGGCAAATTCTACAGCTCTAATCTCACGAATAACATTAACTTTAATCTCACCGGGGTATTGAACTTTTTCTTCAATCTCTTTAGCTATTTCCCTAGCCATCAAAACGGATTCATCGTCGTTAATTAATGAGGCATTAACTAAGACTCTTACTTCTCTGCCGGCATTTATGGCATAAGCTTGTTTTACACCTGTATGTTCTGAAGCTATCTCTTCTATCTCTGTAACTCTTTTCAAAAAGCTCTCTAAAACTTCTCTTCTTGCTCCTGGTCTTGCAGCTGAGAGTGCATCTGCTGCGCAAACCGCCCCACACTCTATAGTGTTTATATCTTCATGTCCATGGTGAGCATAAATTGCATTTATAACCACACTATTCTCATCATAACGGTTACATATCTCTGCACCTAAATCTATATGATTACCAGCTTGCTCATGAGTCAGTGCTTTACCTATATCATGAAGTAAACCGGCACGCTTTGCAAGCCTAATATCACCACCCATTTCAGCGGCCATAAGTCCAGCTAAATGAGCAACTTCAAGAGTGTGAGCCAATGCATTTTGACCATAACTTGCACGGTAACGGAGTTTACCAATAAGCTTCATGAGTTCAGGGTGCATAACACCTACGTCCATATCAGCTACAAGTTCCTCTCCCTCGCTTAATACACCGGCTTCAAACTCATCACATACTTTTGCATAAATCTCTTCAATTCGTGCCGGCTGAATACGGCCATCTTCTATTAAAAGCTCTAAAGTTTTCGTGGCAATCGCACGACGATAGAGATTAAAGCTACTTACAAGGATTGCATTTGGTGTATCATCTATAATAATATCAACACCTAAAAGTGTCTCAAGGGTCTTAATATTTCTACCCTCTTTACCAATTATACGACCCTTTAATTCATCATCACTAAGATGAACTATATTTGTAAGCCTCTCTGAAGCGAATTCTCCTGCATAACGGCTAGTTGCCTGAGCTAGTATAAAATTTGCTTTTTTCTCAGCCTCATTTTTTGCCTCATTCTCATATCGTCTTACAATATGAGCTATATCCGCACGGGACTTCTCTTCTATCTTTTCAAGCAAAAGAGCCTTTGCTTCATCTACTGTCATACCTGCACTGTGCTCCACGGCATGAAGTGCTTCATCTACTTTTTTCTCGTATTTTATTTTTAGCGAGTTTAAAGATTTTTCATTTCTTTGTAAATCAACTTTTTTTGCTTTTAGAACCATTCCGTCATCATGAAGTCTTTTCTCTTCACTCTGCTTATAGCGCTTAAAGTTCTGCTCTTTTCGTATTACATCATCTTCTCTTTGATGAAGATCTTCTTTGGCTCTTTGCTTTACACTTTCAAATTTTCTTATAGCTTCTAACTCAATCTCTTTAGACTTAATATTAGCTCTATTTAAAAGGGTATGTGCTTCATTCTCAATAGCACTAGCTTTTGCTTTAGCCTTTTCAACATAAATATCAAAATTAGCATTAGTTATTTTTCTAGATATAAAAAATCCAATAAGCCCACTAATAGCGGCTGTTGCACCACCTACTAGTATCCCATTTAACATTTTATTTCCTATTTATAGTCACAGCAGTATTTCGTACTTTAACATGTGGTGTGATTATCAAATCACATGTGATGTCATAATCATCACAAATAAACTCTTTTGTAGAACAAAATTCTGATTGTATAAAAATTATATATGGTCTCTTTTTTAACTTAGCGAAGAAACGGTCATACATCCCTTTGCCAAAACCAATTCTTTGTAAATTTCCATCAACACCAACTATTGGCACTATGGCTATATCTATTTTTTTAATATTTCTTAAAGTATTTCCCGCTTCATAAATACCAAATTTTTTTTTCTTAAGCGGTAACCTAAATGGTACCATCTTAAAACTTTCGCCTTCCATAAACGGAACAAATATATCACATTTTTTTCGTATCAAATCAATTGTTTTTCTTATATCCGGCTCAAAAGGTAGTGGTGCATACAGCAACACCTTAGGATTTTTAAATTTAGCAATCTCTTTTTGGAGCTCTTTATTTAACTTTGCATTCTTATATATAGCATTATGTTTTGGAGAATTTTTTATTTTTTTTAGACAATTTTGTCTAAATATTGTTTTTGTAAGAGGCATATTAAATCTTTATGGATATAATTTCGCTTATTTTACTCTAAAAACAGAAAACAAGGTAACAAAATGTTCAAAAAATCTATTCTTTTTATCTCCATCATATTAACTCTTCTATTTCAAGGCTGTTCTAACGATGAGAGTTCAAAAGCAAATAATATGATTTCAGAAACTAAGTATGTTCTAACAGGACTCGATAAGAAACAGTATGTAGTTAAAAAAGAAGGCAATGGATTTGTACTAGAAGGGGCAAAAGGCAAAGTAGTTATTTTCGATATATTTGCAACTTGGTGTCCACCTTGTCGTGCAGCAGC
>DAOVJL010000199.1 GCA_030673275.1 Sulfurimonas sp. | reverse complement strand
TATAGAAGACCATAAGTAAAGCTCACTTGTGTACTCTTGAAAAAATGGTATAAGCCCTCTCATCAATGTTGCTACTATGATGAGGGTAACCATCAGATGCGTATATATATTTGATGTTAGATGTCGTCCTGTATGAATCCAAGAGATTATTATCATTACCATTAAATATGCAAGTCCTAAGCCACCACTTGTAATAAAGTGTCTAAAGTGATTAATGCCATAAATATTATCATTTAATATATCCCAACCCATCAAAGCATATCCAGCACCAAGCATCATAAAGATTGGTGCTAGGTACCAGATATATGGTTGATTTAAAATATTTTCATCTTTTAGAATGTAATCACTTGTAATAGCTAAAATTGCAGCACCAGATGCTAAACCCAACCAACCAAGAGCTGAGTTTGTTGGATATAAAAACTCAACAATCGTAAATATTATCACTGTAAAAACAGCTAAATTTGTTAATGGTGGTCTTGATATATAGATATCATCTATCCCTTTATCTTCCATTAGTTCATTTACTGCTTCCATATTTACTCGTCTCATTGCAAGTAAAATCAGTACAACTATAAAACCTAAGGCAACTTTTAAGATACTCATAGAGTTAGTTGAAGCAATCCCAAGTTTTGAAGCAAAAAACCAAACTTCAATGCCAAATATTGCTACAAGTGCATAACCCAAAGATGCATGTCTTTGAAGTTTGTCTAAAACTACATCTTTAGCAAACCAGATAATCCAACCAAGCATAGCAAGATTTAAAATAGCCGTTAAGTAGATGCCGGTAATATCTATAAACCAAAAACTTACTCGTCCAGCAATCCATAAAAGCATTATATATTTAAGTCTTTTACCAATAAAAGGAACCGTACCGGGAAAAAGCTCAGGTAAGCCCGTAGTTAAAAATGCCATCACACCTGCAGTTAATATTCCAAATAACATTTCATACACATGCCAAGTTAGGGTGTCGTTCATAAATGGTATGTTGATGTATCCACTCCAAACCAATCCCCATAAAATCATACTTATGATCATATATGGAGCAAGCAGTAAAAATATCGGTCTAAATCCATAAGCTAAATATGGTGGTACATTTTTCTCATCTGGGTAGTAAAGATAATGATTTGTTGCATGTAATACTTGTTCTTTTTCTTGATTACTCATTACTTTAACTCCAGTTCAAATGTATCTATTATCTGAATGTCTTGCAATATTTTTGCACTCTCACCGTAAACAAATTTATCATCTCTCTTATCTTGTGCTAGTTCATAAGAGAATTTTTTTACAATATGTCCTGGATCTGCTTTTAAAAGCAGTATCTCGTCACTAAGTCTAATCGCTTCCATCAAATCGTGAGTAATAAAAAGTATGCTTATCTCTTTTTTTGCTATCATCTCTATAAGGAGAGCTTGCAACTCTTTTTTTAGTCCAATATCTAAAGCTGAAAATGGCTCATCAAGAAAAAGTAGTGATGGTTGAACGACTAAAGCTCTTGCGAAACTAACTCTTTGCTTCATCCCACCACTTAAATCTTTTGGAAATTTACCAAAATCATCCTCTTCAAGACCAAATCTAAGGGCTATTTCTTGTGATTTTTTAATTGCAATAGATTTTTTATCACCTTTAGCTAAAAGTCCAATAGCAATATTGTCTATAACATTTTTCCAAGGAAGTAAACGCCCCTCCTGAAATGCAAATGAACTACTTTTAAAGCTGTTTGTAACATTGCCTTCTTCAACATCAAGCAAACCTGCACAAAGGTGTAAAAGTGTAGTCTTGCCTCCACCACTTGGACCAACTATGGAGAGAACCTCGCCTTTTTCAAGCGTAAAGTTTATACCTCTAAGTATTTCAGTAAATCCAAAGTGATGATTTAAGTTTTTAACTTCTAATCTCTCCATAACTCAACCTCTCTTTTAATAGGTTCTAAGATGATGTACTCTATAAACATAAGTGAGCCTATCATGATTACAACTATAGCAAGTGCTGTTGGAGTGTCTAACTGACTTCTTGCAACTGCTAGAGTTGCTCCCATACCATCACTAGTAGCTAATAATTCAGCCATTATGACTATCTTCCAAGCCATACCAAGACCACTGACCCATGCAGGAAAAATATAAGAAAAGATATGTGGAAAATATACATCTGTAAACTTCATATGCCATGGTAGTTGAAAACTTTTCGCCATCTCATTAAGATCGCCATCAAGAGTACGAGTACCTTGCAGGGCACCAACAAATATAATAGGAAAAGATGCAACAATAACAGTAAATATAACTGTCTCATCACCCATTCCAAACCAAATCATCGCTAATACTATCCATGCAATTGGTGGCATCCCAACTAAGATGGTAACAATAGGACGACTCATCATAGATGCTGTTGCAAAAAACCCAGCTATTAAACCTAATATAGAGCCAAACAGAAGTGATAGTCCAAAACCGACAGATGCACGATAAAGTGTAATGTTTATCTCTACCCACACACTCTCATCTTGAAGCATTGAGGATAGAGTTTTAAATGTATCTAATGGAGATGGAAGGACTAGGTTACCGTAAACTTGATTTCCTACATCCCAAAAAGCAATAAATAAAAAGATGGAAGCAACAGCACCCCAACCACTCCAAAGATAAGCTGGAAAATCTTTGAGTATTTTAAGTGCGAATTTCACTTAGTTAGCTTTGTAGTAAAAATCGGCATCTGGAAGTTTCCCACCTATACTCTTAGGATTGTTACTTTTTAAAATATCAAAAAAGAAGTCTAAATCTTTTTTGGCATCTTTTGCATTTACATCATTTAGCTGAATATATTCCATACTGTCTGCTACTGCATCCGCATTTAACATTGGTATATATTTTTCCACTAATACTCCAGCTTCTTTTGGATGAGATTTGTACCATGCTAGAGACTTTGCATACTCTTCATTAAATCTTTTTACTATAAAATCATCTTGTTTCCCAATCATGGCCACACCAGCTTCTGGAATCTTACCCTCAATCTTAAACACTTCTCCCCACTCTTTTTCTAAGTCTGAACTTCTATACAGGTCTGGTGCTATAAGTTTTAGCGGAAAAGAGTTAGTCTTTCTAAGTGCCATTGAAATAGCAGGTTCTGCCAAAAGTGCATGGTCAACTCTTCTTAGGATTAACATCTGCATAGCATCAATCGGTGAGCCTACAT
>DAOVJL010000081.1 GCA_030673275.1 Sulfurimonas sp. | reverse complement strand
GGTACCGGCTCTTCATCTTCTTTATCTCCAGCATCTCTATCTGGTGCTTCGCCATTTGGCTTAGTATCAGTAACACAACTCTCTTTTACAAACTTATCAAATTCTGCTCTTAAATCACCTAAATCATTTGTATTCATTTATTTATTTCCTTATATATTAATTTTTAAAATCTCATATCACTTTTATCATAATCTAAATGATTTTTACTCTTGTAAAAATCAAAAATACCACTACTTAACTCATCTAACATCTCATCAAAGCCAATATAACCAGCTCCAAGTTCATTTGCTCTAATTTTAAGCGCTGATAACTGCTTTTTTTGTTTCATATCCAGATTTATAGCACTAAATTGATTTACCATATTTAAACTATCTAAATCTGAAAAATCAATTACTGCGTCATAATCAGAAAAATCTAAACTCATACCATCTGCTATACGGTTAATATCTGCAT
This sequence comes from Sulfurimonas sp., assembly GCA_030673275.1. Classification (GTDB taxonomy): domain Bacteria; phylum Campylobacterota; class Campylobacteria; order Campylobacterales; family Sulfurimonadaceae; genus Sulfurimonas. The sequence continues at coordinate 5,633 of DAOVJL010000081.1, read as the reverse complement.
CATCAATCTGCATCTTATTAGTAAAATTTATTAATGCTTCTAAATCATCATTAAAATAATTTACATGTAGAGATGAAGGACATTTTAATACAAAAGCTTTCGCATAATGATTTATACCAATTAATGCTATTTTCATAACACCATTTTCTTTTAAAAAGTCTATTAAAATATCTGCAAATACAACATCACCTATAAGTTTTTCACCATTACGAACTAAAATATCACACATTCCTGATTTTGTTACTATTTCACTAGCATCATCCAAAATCTCTACTATATCTGTTACATACTCGTTTGAAATAACTGCACCATTTACATGTGACTTTTTCATATTTGACACTGTAAAATAAAAATCATCTATTCTGATATTCATAGGAATCATCATCGCATCTTTATTATTTGCTTTTAGTACTCTATTTAGCGAAGCAGATAAGCTGCTCTGACCTGCAAACTCTCCTATAAAACCGTAAAGTTTTGTTTGGTGAGATATCTCATTACCATTGTTCATCATACCCCTACTCCTCTACATGTCATTTGTAATCCCCCAAAGTTCTCTTGCTTCTTCATCTTCTGTTTTACATCTATAACATAAGTCTTCATCGCCATTTGTGCTAAAAATCACATTACACTCATTACATCTTTTTACACTAAAATTTACTAAGTTTTGAACAGAAGGCTCAAAAAATTCTTTCACGTTATAAGATTGAGATAATGTTATAGCATCCGGTTCGCACACATCATGACAGATATGACATTTTATACAAAGAAAAGGATCAAAATCTATCTTAGAGTTTTTTATATCAGAAGTAAGTGCACCACTTGGACAGACTCTGTAACACATCTGACAAGCTGTACATGTATCAATATTTAGAAGTTTTTGTGAAGTAAAAGTAATCTCATCAGCTTCTACTATATGAAATTGTGACGGCTTCTCAACTCTTTTTATAGCAGTAAAAAAAAGCTTTCTTCTATCAGTTATTCGTTTTTGTTTTAAAAGTGCTATATCGCTCTTTTGCAGAGTATGCTCAACTAACTCATCTGTGGCCTTTTGTATCTCTTTTTCAAACTCATGTTTAGTTTTTGCAACAGTTTTCAGATTAATACTACTTAAAAAATCTCTTCTATTGCTAGTAGCTTCTTCATCTGATTCTACTGCTTCATACTTAACGTTTTCAAGTCTGATAACTGCATCACTCTCCATAGCTTCTAACATGTAAATAGCTTCTTCATAGTTTTTTTCTATCTGAGGCTTACACTTGTGTGCTATATCACAGCCATCACAGTGTCCCATATCAAAGACCATCTCTTTTTTAAGAACTGCCATAGAAATAATATTTTCAATATTAAGTGCTGCAATACATGGAACATTTTTTCTACAAGATATAAGGTTTTGGCTATCTTCAATATAACTAAAAAAGAAGTCAGTTGGAGAAAATTCATCCAAAGAGAGTGCTTCATTTGGACAGACAGCATCACATGCACCACATCCGACACAAGCCGAAAAATTAATTGAGGGAAGCGGATTATCTGCTACAACAATAGCCTCTGTTGGACAGATTACCTCACATTTATTACATTCACTCTCAACTGAGAGCGAACGAACACAACGACTTGCATTAAGTTGTAACATCTACTAAGACAGCTCTTTAGTTAAGTATTCATTATCACTTAGTATGAATTCTAAAGCCATATCAGCCGCATCATAATACAATGGTGTTCTTGCTTCAAACTTCATATTTATTAAATACATTGGTGCCCATTGTAAAAGGTGTTTATTTAAAAATTCTTTTTGAATACCTTTAAGCTCACGAGCTGCCGGCATGTCATTCTCAGTTAATGCTTTTTGCTCGGCCTCAACTAAATGATGCATAAACTCTAACTCAACACCAATATGATCGGCAGAAATAGTACGAGAAATTTCATAATCAACCATAAAATTATAAGCACTATACATGTCAGTTACAGGATTAGCCCCGCCTGTCTCAATCTTTTGGTCTTCTCTTGTATAAAAAGTTTCATAAGGGATAAGGTGTAAAATCGACAAGTTAACAAAGTCGGGATTCAGATACTCTTCTAAAAGTTTTTTCTCTTCAACTTCTTTAAGAGGTTCCCACTCTTTGAATGTTGAAAAAAACTCTAAAATATTCTCATCATTTTTAATTGTTTTAAGCATCTGGGCATCTAACTCTTGTAGTAATACGCGAGATAGAAGTGCATAAATATTCGCTCTTGCTTTTGTATTTTGCATAATTTTAATTCTTTATATTAATTTTCTAAGTGATAATTTTATCAAAAAAATCTGAATGTACGGTTAGACTTTTTTACTAAAATCTGAGTCTAATTCATTTTCATGATAAAGAGATATCGATGGGAAGGCGAATTCTAAAGAATTTTTTTCTAAAATATTCATAATATTAAACATCACATCCTGTTTCACTTCTAGCCATTCTTGCCATCTAACTGACTTAGAAAAACAGTAAATCAAGATATTTATACTGGAATCTCCAAACTCATCAAGATAAACAAGCAGAGTTTTTTTAACTCCCTCTTCATCATCTTTGGAAACAACAGCTCTAAATTTTTTACTACTCTGGGTATAAGAGTGTTTTGTATTTTTTGTTGCAATTCCCGGATGTTTATCCAACATGTCATGTATCTCTGCAATAGCATTTTGTATATTCTCACGCTTTGAGTCATACTTGACTCCGACATGCATTTTTATACGTCGTCCAAGTGAACGTTTATTCCAGTTTTTAACATCTTGATTTGCTAGTACTGCATTTGGTATAGCTATAAGAGCATTGTCAAAAGTTCTAAGTTTTGTGACCCTTAAACCTATTTCGACAACTGTCCCTTCTTTACCATCTACTGCTATCCAATCACCTTGAGAAAACACATCACTAAAGAGTATTGAGAGAGTTCCAAAAAAGTTTGCTAAAGAGTCTTTGGATGCAAGTGCTACTGCTAAACCACCAATTCCCAGTCCTGATATAACAGCTGTTAACTCTACACCGGCCATATGCAGTATGACTAGTATTCCAACTATCCATATAAACACATTTAAAAGTTTTATGGAGACATTGATTACTTCATTCTTTATTTTTTTATCTTCAGCACTGATCTCTTTTAATTTGATATTCGCTATAGTATTCAAGGTTGTGTAAATAATAAATGTAATTAAAAAAGCGTAAAGCATATTAAAATATATGCCAAAGTTATCTATACTCGAGTAATCATTATATACATATAGTGTCAGCTCTATATTTATTACAATAAACACTATTTCCAATAGTTTTCTTATACTGCTGAAAATATCTTTTGAATATTTTTTTAGTGATTTTATTTTGGAGATATTGCTTTGTATTACATCAAACAAAACTTTTCGTATAAAATATATAATTAAAAATAGTGAAAGTATTATAACTATCTTCAAAACACTCAATCCGTATGGAGACAAAAAGTTATCAATAAATTCTAAATTCATCTCCTAAATACCTTCAGCAATCATAGCATCAGCAACTCTTTTAAAACCTGCTATATTTGCGCCATCTACATAATTTCCTTCAACACCATAATCTTTTGCAGTAAGAGCCACCCTTTTAGCAATTTGTTGCATAATCTCTTTAAGTTTTTCATCAACTTTTTCAAAAGCCCACTTAGTCATTCCGGCATTTTGACTCATCTCAAACTCACTAACCACAACTCCACCGGCATTCGCAGCTTTTGCTGGAGCAAAACATATTTTATGGCTTAAAAATGCATCTATTGCTTCTGGAGTTGATGGCATATTTGCACCCTCGCTTACACTTATACATCCATTGGTAATCAGATTCTGCGCATCTAGTTCATTTAACTCATTTTGTGTAGCGCATGGAAATGCAGCATAGCACTCAATATCCCAAACAGCATGTCCACCATCTGGGTATTCATCAACTGGAATATATTTAGCTTCCGGGTGAGCTTCAACATACCGCTCTAGTGAAACTCTTTTCTCTAATTTTAACTCTTTTAAAAGGCATAAATCAACACCTCTTGAATCATATATAGTTCCTTGTGAATCTGTACATGTAACAGGAATAGCTCCAATCTCAAGTAATTTTTCTATCGCATGAAGAGCAACATTTCCTGCCCCGCTAACAGTACAAATTTTTCCTTCTAAGCTCTCATGATTTTCCATCTCCAACATCGTCTGAGTAAAATAGACCACTCCATAACCTGTTGCTTCTGGTCGCATAAAAGAGCCACCAAACATATATGGTTTTCCGGTTAGGACTCCATCATAAGATGAAGTGATTTTTTTATACTCACCAAATAGATATCCTATTTCTCTTGCTCCTACACCAATATCTCCGGCAGGAACATCGATTCTAGGTCCAATATACTTATGAAGTTTTGTCATAAAGGCTGAACAAAATTTCATAATTTCAAAATCACTTCTACCTTTGGGATTAAAATCACTTCCACCCTTGGCACCACCAATAGGCAAACCAGTAAGTGCATTTTTTAAAATCTGTTCAAATCCTAAAAACTTTAAAACTCCCTCATTTACTGTTGGATGAAAACGAAGACCGCCTTTATATGGTCCTAGTGCATTATTAAACTGAACTCTAATGCCTGTATTTACTTGTATATCATTATTATCATCTACCCAAGTAACTTTAAACTTAATAATTCTATCAGGCACAACAAGTCTCTCTAAAATAGCATATCTAGCATATTTTTCATCTGACTCTAAAAGTGGAGATATTGAACATATGACCTCTTTCATTGCTTGATAAAAAACATCATACTGCGCACAATCATTCACTTCAAATTTTTTTATTTCTTCTTGAGCAATACTCATCTTTTTCCTTAAAAAAATATATATGACAATATATTACTGTAATTGATATAAAATAAATATATTATATAAACATTTATGTTAAAATTCACAAATTAAAGGAGATATCATCACTTACACACTAATACATACAATTCATATTTTTTCTGTATTCATTTATGGAGGTTTTTTATTTGTTGATATTTTATTTTTATCTAAGATGAACCAATCCTTAACTGATGACGAACATGCAAAAGCTAGAGAAGCGATAATGATACATGTAAGAAAGGTGGTGCCTTATGCCTTAATGGTAGCAGTCGCCAGCGGTCTGTATTTAATTACACAAGTTTTTGGCAAAATTGAAGATAGTGGGATGTCATATTTTCAAATTTTACTAAGCATCAAAGCATTTTTAGCTTCATGGCTTGGATTTAGAGGAATAAATCAAAAACTCTTTAAAATAAATCCTTGGGTATTTAAAAGCCATCTGTTTCCTTTTAGTTTTGTTGTAATCATTATTTTACTATCTCAATTTATGTATATATAACAATAACATTATTAAACATAACATTTAAATTCATAATTTAAGTACAATTTATAAATTAATTAGCCCCTTATGTGATATAATTATCTCGTTATTGTCATGTTAAGGATTTTTAAATATGTTTCAAAAATTGAGTATTCACAAAAAAATGAACTACCTTATAGGTATGGTAACAGTTTCTGTTTTTGCCGCAACAGCCACTATATTTTTAGCTTTAGGCAATATTGAGTCAAAATATGACCACTTACACAAAAACTCAATGATTGCCGG
>DAOVJL010000086.1 GCA_030673275.1 Sulfurimonas sp. | reverse complement strand
TATTTTGTTTTCATAAAGCTTGTTTGGATATTTCATATTTGCAGACATAAAAAGATCAAACGGTGCACCATGAGTTATTTGAGCTGTAAGCTTTCCACTGCTTCCAAGTATGACTTTTACTTCTGTATCCGGATAAGTTTTATTGAACTCTTTTACTAAATCATCTATTGCATAGCTGACATTTGCAGCGACTGCAATTTTTATCTCTGAAGCGTTAATAGTAGTGAGCATTATAAAGATTAACAAAGAGATATATTTCATACTTGAATAATAACATAAAAATGTAGAAACCTCTAAAGAATAGCATGTTCTACTTTTCTTTTTGACTTAACTACAGTTAGGTCTTCAAAAAAACTAAAACAATCTTAATTTTTAAAAAGTTTCTGAGCATTATGCTATTCTTTAGAGATTTCTATAGTAAAATGCTGAAATAATAAACAAAGGAAAATAAGTATGGCAACAGCATGTGCAAGACATATATTGGTAGATAGCCAAGAGAAATGTAATGAGTTAAAAGCAGAGATAGAAAACGGAGCATCTTTTGAAGAGGTTGCACAACAAAACTCTCAATGTCCATCAGGTGCCCAGGGTGGAGACTTAGGTGAGTTTGATCCTGGTATGATGGTTCCAGAGTTTGATAAAGTAGTATTTAGTTGTGAAGTAGGTGAAGTTCAAGGTCCGGTTCAAACACAGTTTGGTTACCACCTTTTAGAAGTTACAAGCAGAAGTTAAGAGTAATATAATGGTAAAAGTATCAGCAATTCAGATGAGTATGAGTGAAGATAAATACTCTAATATCGCTAAGGCGGATAGTCTGGTTAGAGAAGCTCATAAAAATGGTGCGCAGATTATACTTTTACCGGAATTATTTGAGAGTTTATATTTTTGTAAAGACAAAGATAATAAATACTTTTCTTTGGCTAATCAAAGAAAAAATAACAAATTAATAAAACATTTCAGTGCTTTGGCAAAAGAGTTGCATGTAGTTATATTAGTTAGTTATTTTGAAAAAAGTAAAACAGATTATTTTAACTCCCTTGTCGTTATAAATTCTGATGGCACAGAAATGGATAACTATAGAAAAACTCATATACCTGATGGACCTGGGTATGAAGAGAAGTTTTACTTTAAATCAGGGGATAGCGGCTTTAAAGTTTATGAGACTGCTTACGGCAAAATAGGTGTAGGAATCTGTTGGGATCAATGGTTTTGTGAAACTGCCAGAGCATTGACTTTAATGGGAGCCGAGATTATCTTTTATCCTACTGCCATAGGTAGTGAACCGGAGATCGGACTTGATTCTAAAGAGCATTGGCAGAGAGTTCAAATGGGACATGCCGCGGCAAATACGGTTCCGGTCGTAGTTGCTAATCGTATAGGTGAAGAGATAGGGGAGAGTTGCTCTTTGACTTTTTACGGCTCATCATTTATAACTGACTATACCGGGGCAAAAATTGCAGAAGCTTCTCGTGATAAAGAGGAGATAATCTATGCAGAATTTGATTTAGATGAGAATCAAAAACAGCGTGAATATTGGGGATTGTTAAAAGATAGACGTCCTGACATGTATAAGGATATTTGCTAACTGGAACTACTTTTGCTTTAAATAATAAAATAATTCAATAAAAGGTTATGGTGTATGGATATTGTATTGCGCAATAATCTTATTCTGATAACTACAGAATTTGATGAATTAAATACAAGATGGATGAAAGAATTTTTAAATCATCACTCTAGAGGTATGCTCTTTTTACCAAAGGCCGTGCTGGTCTTTAGAAATGAGACACTAAGAGAAGTTAGAGAAGAGTTTTTAAAACAATTGAGTCAATATCATGCGGCTAAATATGATTTTTCACATGAATTTTTTCTGCGTTCGATGTTAAAGTACGGAACTCAACCTATAAAAATTGAGTTAAACGAACTTCAAGATCCAGAAAGTGTTGATGTAAATCTTTATGCTTATAGTAGAGATACAGTTTTGATTTCACTTAACCGTCCGAATTCTTGGGTATTAAACTATCTTCGTTCACAATTAGAAGTTTATGTAGAGAGAGGTACAGATGTATCTTTAGTTATCGATGTATCTTATTACAAAGCTAAAGCTAGGCTGGAGAGAGCCTTAAATAAGCGGCATATTTTGCATTATCAGATTAGGTACACCTATGATAATCATTTTATGAGTAAACTATACAGTGATTTTGCAAATTTTAGTTTTGGCCGTCTTTGTGAAGAGGAAAAGCAAGAGGAAAATACTTATTTTTATACGGTTTTAGAGTGTCCGGTTGGTGCTAGTCAAGATGCATTGAAAAAAAGCTATAAAAAATTAGTAAAAGTTTATCATCCAGACAAGATTGTGCATGAAACCCCGCATATGATTAAGCGCTACACTCAAAAGTTTCAACTTTTACAAGAGGCATACACAGCACTTCGCATAGTAAGTTAAAATCAAATTATTTCGATTTTTGAGAATTTATTATATGGACTAGTTAAAAAAATTCTCTATTAATTCCTCTTTTTTTATATTTTTTACAAGTGCTTCAAAATCTTCTGAAGAGTATAGTGCCAACTCTTTACCTTGATGTTGTGACAGCTCTTTTGAGAAACCTCTTTTTGAGAAAAAAATAACCTGTGTAGGCTCAATTTGAAGTTTCTCACACTTATCTAAGAGTTTGTGCCACTCTTTTTTATTAACCTTATGATTCGTCCATTTACACTCAGCTGCGTAAACATTTTCATCTTGAGTAATTGTTAAAATATCTATCTCAATATTTGCATCCCAGTAACTTCCGGAACTTAATATATAAGAGTCTCTTAGATTATAGTTTAGAAGCAGCTCTGAAAGCTCCTCAAAAACTAAACTGGTATAGCTATTTTGTCTAGTCTCAAAATCTTTAAAAAATTTGTCATAATTACCCATTTGTATATCTTTTGCATGTGGAGTTATAAAGTAGAACCAAAATCGTATAAATGGATGTGTAAAGAGAACTTTGTGTGATATTCGATGTCTTGCTACTTCTCTTTTTAGTTTAGAATTTGGGTTCAAACTTTTTGCAGGTTCTTCTCTTGAGAACTCTATCTGAATTAAGCCTTTTTCTTGCAAGTAGTTGAGAGCACTTCCCCCATTTGCATTATTTAACCCAGCCCTGTTAAAAGCAGAAAATATTTTTCTATCACCTACGGCCAAAGCACGCAGCAGTCGAGAGTTTTCTTGGTTATCAAGGCTTAAATCATTTATTAGCTTGTTAAGAGTTTCAAAATTTTCCAGTATTAGCTCTTGTATTAAGAAAGTTATCGGTTCTTGAGTGTCTATATCCCAACCAAGACCACCAAATACTGCAAAATAATCAATCTGAGTTTCCATGTCATCAGGATAGTTTCTGACATAAAATGAACGAAATTGTTCTAATAGCTTAGTTCTTATCATGGAAGTATTCTATCATAATTCACTTCCCCATTTCAATATATCTATCCCATGTTTTTCTCTAAGTTCTTGTGAATATTCTGTGAGCTTTTTCATTCTTGCCTCATTTGCAAAACCTATAAGAGACAACTCCTTTTTAGAATCTCTTGTAAAGCTTGAACAGTTTATGCTGATTCTTATGACATGTAGTCTTTTATGAATGTCTGCTTCATTAAAAAGGCTCAAACACAAAGAGTCAAATTTTTTCTCTGTAAAAATTTCACACAGGCTTATATTTTTATGTGATTTCTGGTTCATCTCATAAGTAATACCTAAATGAAAGACAGTAGGAATAACATTAAGTTTGAGTATGGCAAAACTAAGATGACGAGCAAGTACATGTACCCTTCGTTTTAACTCATTTCTGTCAAAAATAGGGTCAAAAGTACGTGATATTCCTATAGACTTTCTTTTATGTCTTGTAGCAATTGGAGCATCGCTGATACCGCTTACTCTTGCATATAACTCTTTAGCGTATGGGCCCCAAGATTCAACAGTCCCACGTCTATTTTTTAAATCACCCAGTGTATGGATTTGAGCAGATTGAAGCTTTGCTTTCATACTTTTACCAATTCCCGCAAACTCTCCAACAGCTATTTTATTTATAAAATTATCGAGTTCATGGGGATATATGATTTTACACCCAAAAGGCTTTGCGGCAGTAGTTGCGAGTTTTGCAATATATCTAGTCTTTGCAGCACCTATGGAGACAGGAAGTTTTGTTACTTTTTTTATCTCATGTCTTAAATCGTCTATAAATCGAGCAATATCCTCATCATCTACCCAACCACTTAAATCTCCATAAAACTCATCAATACTGGCTTGTTCAATAAGTGGAATCTTTGATGACAAAAACTCATGAAGCTCATGTGAGAGTTTTTGATAGAGTGACATATTAGGCGCTTTTATTATTAAATTTGGACATAAGCCTAAAGCTTCTTTTATATTCATAGCTGTCTTTACGCCAAAAGACCTCGCTTCATAACTGGAAGTTGTTAGTATTCCTCTAATTCGCCCATCAGGATCTTTAAAAGCATCTAGGTCGTCGCTCTCTTCATAGGTCTTGTAAAATGTTGGAACAAATGAACCGGAGTTTTCAAAATTTACAGTCTGTTTTTTTGCATCTTTAGTAAAAATCTTAGTATCGCTTCGTCCGCCAATTGCTACAGGCTTATTTTCAAGTTCAGGATGAAGTATCCTAGTGGCACTAACAAAAAAGCAGTCTATATCTATATGTATTTTCATGAATTTATTATATATTAAATCCACATGTAGAAGTTAAAAGTATGGCAAATTGAAATAAAAAATTATTAAAAGTAAAGTATTATAACTAAGTATTTTCCTTAATATTAATAAGGTATACTTGCTATTATTAAAAATATAATAAGAATAAAGATGATTATGAAACAAGACCAAAACTATTTTTATACTAACATTCTTTTAAGTGGACATACTTTTACGAAAGATGAGACTCTTTTAAAATATCAATATAAGATATTAAATATAATATTGATAGTTATATTATTATTTGCTTTTTTATTTGCTACTTTAAGTGTGCTTGGCATTAATCCAATAGGTATAATACAAACAACAGCTGATTATCTTTTATCTTTTTTTGCGGCATTCATTATAGTTAGATTACGTGGTCCAAAAGAGCGTTATACTCAATGTACATACTTGATGTATATATTTTCATTTTTAAGTTTTGTATCAGCATTTTTATTTGTCCCTGATGATGAATTTCGTATGATTTGGTTTTATCTTCTTGCTTTCGCAGCTTATATTACAGGCGGTACTCGTGCTGGAGATATAATTATTATTCTTTCAATTATTGTGATTGTTTTAGGTAATACCTTTACTGACCTATACCTTACTCAAAAGGCGATAATCACTTCGACATTAGGATTGATAATCGCTATGCTTTTTTTCAGATCATATACTAAAAAAATTATTGATTTTGAAAAAGAGATTACGGACCAAAAATCTTTAATGATTACTCAGTCACGTTTTGCAGCAATGGGTGAGATGATGAGTATGATTGCTCATCAATGGCGCCAACCTTTATCAACTACTACATTGATGATAACAAATGAAAGAGTAAAATCTATGATGGATAATAAAGAGCTATCTGAATATGACAAGATGTTGGAAAAAATTTCTGATACAATGATATATCTTTCCGATACTATAGATGATTTTCAAACTTATTTTAAACCTGAAAAATCTACTCAAAAAATAGATATAAAAACACTTTTACAACGTGTTGAACAATTCATTAGCTCAAGGTTAACAGTAGCAAACGTTAAGTTGCATATTGAAGAATGCGATAATGAATATATAGAGATATATGTTAATGAGATGATTCAATCACTGCTTAATATTTGTAATAATGCTATTGAT
>DAOVJL010000141.1 GCA_030673275.1 Sulfurimonas sp. | reverse complement strand
ATCATCAGACTCTGCATTGAGTTCTTCGAGCTCATCAAGGTCTTCCACTTCATCACTTGTTTCGGCTTCGCCCAACTCTTCTGCATTCACTTCTGTTTCTGATTCACTAATACTCTCTAAATCTACATCTCCAAGTTCTAACTCTTCATCAAGCTCTAGCTCTTCTGAGTCTAAGTCTAAGTCAGACTCTATACCGAGCTCATCAACTTCTGAATCTGTTTCTAATTCACTAATACTCTCTAAATCTACATCTCCAAGTTCTAACTCTTCATCAAGCTCTAGCTCTTCTGAGTCTAAGTCAGACTCCGCACTGAACTCTTCAACTGTTTCCAGCTCATCAAGGTCTAGGTCTTCTAATTCTGATTCAGACTCTAAGCTGAGCTCTTCGAGCTCATCAACTTCCGTACTTTCACTAGATTCAGTGTCAGTCTCTAAATTTACATCTCCAAGTTCTAGCTCTTCTTCATTTATTTCTAAATCATTATCATCAATATCAAAGTCGTCGTCACTAATATTTTCTACTTCATCATTTAATTCAGCTTCTAATTCTAAGCTATCATCAGACTCTGCATTGAGTTCTTCGAGCTCATCAAGGTCTTCCACTTCATCACTTGTTTCGGCTTCGCCCAACTCTTCTGCATTCACTTCTGTTTCGGATTCACCAGCACTCTCTAAACTTACTTCTTCAGTCTCTTCTAAAAGATCCTGTACTTCTTGAAGATCCTCTTTATCAAGAATTGTATCAGCTATATCTTCACTTGATTCAACTTCTTCCAACTCTTCATCAAGTTCTGAAACTTCTTCGGATTCATCGTCAGATTCTAAACTTACTTCTTCAAGTTCTTCAGGTTCATCAATCGCTTCAACTTCATCCAATTTTACTTCATCATCAAGACTATCTAGTTCATCAAAATCGTTAATATCGTCATCAATATTGTCCACCTCTTCAACTTCATCATCAAGACTATTTAATTCATCAAAATCATCCTCATTTACTTTAACTTCATCCAACTCTTCTTTATTCACATCATCAAGTTCAATAGTATCTGTATCACTAGCCAAAGAAACAAATAACTCAACTAAGTCAGTTGGTAAAAAAGGTTTTTTTAATATTGAGGTAAATCCATCTGCCATCTCTGCATCTTTAGCACATATATACAAAGATTTATTAAACTCTATTTTAGAATTTAACTCTTGCATTATATCTTCGCTATACAGAGTATCATCAATAACTAAAAGGTCATATTTATTTGACTCTATATCATCAAGATTATCTACAACATCTAACTCATCTGAAGTCTTTTGCGTACTTAAAGTTACTAACTTATTAACTACTGGATTATTATTTAAAAGTAAAATTTTCATACTAGATTCCTTATTGACATTATTGTATCAAAAAAAACTAAAAAAACATCTCTAAATAGTTAAAAGCTTCTTGCATTTGTATTTTTAAAATTAACATAGTAGCACTTAGTGTTGCAATAAGAACAACGAAAGCCACCATAATTTTTATTGGAAAACCAATAACAAGAAGATTAAATTGTGGCATTGTTTTCATCAGCATTCCAAAAATTATATCTGCAAGCCAAGAGAGAGCAATAATAGGAAATGCAATCATAAAACCAACTATGAACATATTTGAAGTGGCTTTTATAATATAATTAAAGAGATCTTCACTCATTAAAAAACCACCAAGTGGAATGTTTTGTAAAGAGCCGTCTATAAAAAGCAAAACCCAATGATGCATATCCATTGAAAGTAGTACCATAAGTGCCATAAGTGATAAAAACTGTGAGATTATAGGCATTGATACACCAGATATAGGATCAATTGCACTAGCCATAGAAAAACCCATCATAAAGGATATGATTCCACCGGCAAAAGTTATAACATTAAATGTAACTTGTAATATCACCCCTATCGCTAAACCAAAAAGTAATTCACCTAAAATTGCCAATACAATGCTTGGGACAGTTATCGGTATATCTAAAGGTGGCATTGATGAATAAAAAACAATAGTGAAGAAAAAGGCCATAGACGTTTTTACCGTTGCAGGAATACTTTTATGTGAAAATATAGGAACTGCCATAAACAGTGCGGCAAATCTAAAAAATAGAAGGATAAAGCCAACTATGTATGTATCACTAAAAACTTCTACCCAAGACATTATTTAACTCTTATAAGTTCTCTGTTGTCAAGTTTAAAAACTTTATGGCATTTGTAAGCTAAATCTTCATCATGCGTAACAAGAATCATGCCTGCACTGTTTTTTTCAATATACTCAAAAAATATATCCATAACTTCACTTGCGGTCTCTTTATCTAGATTACCTGTTGGCTCATCTACAAAAAGAATTCTCGGCTGTTTTGTTAAAACCCTTGCAATTGATACTCTTTGTTGCTGTCCACCTGAAAGCTCTGTGACTTTTTGATTTATCGGCTCATAAATTTTGAGTCTTTTAAGAAGTTCATTATCTATGTCTTTTTTAGATAACATTGCAGCAACTTCAAGATTTTCCATGCCGCTAAAACCCTTAAAAAGATAATGAGATTGAAAAACAAGTCCAAGCTCATCTCTTTTTATTTGTGCTAATCTTTTTTTACTCATACTTAAAATATCTTCACTAAAAATAGATACTGTTCCATTATCAGGCTTTAAAAGTGTTGATAAAATATTAAGCAGTGTTGATTTTCCACTTCCACTTATTCCAATAATTGCAATAGATTCTTTTTGTTCTAAATCGAGCGAAACACCAGAAAATAGTTCATATTCAAATGTATGTGATAAGTTTTTTGCGGACAATAAATTCATAACATGGATTATAGCTAATTAATTGTATGCTACCACTTAGTCATTAAATATCTTTTTACACCCTTTGTGTGAACGGATATTTAATCTTTTAGCATAAACTTTTTCGACAAATTTTTTCATAACATACGCTAAATAACCATTAAAATGTATACCAAATATTTTAGATACTGCATAACCTCTTCCAAGTGCAATAAGCACACCTCTAGATTCTATTTTATGATTTATTAAAGGTCTATTTTTGATTAAATTGCTTATGTTTTTAGCACATATTTCTGCCATCTGTTCTGCTGTATCAGCAGTGGGAGGTACAACTTCATTATTATGATTATATATAGTGGTACAGTCACCTATCGCAAATGCATCTTTATAATTTTGCGTCTGTAAATACTTATTTGAAACTATGTAACCTCTCTCATTTTTATCTATATCAAGCTCATGAATTAAATGATTTGGCTCTATACCACCCGCAAATATCATAAAATCCATAGGCATAACTTCACCATCACTCAGCTTGACACTATTCTTTGTTACCTCAACAACTTTTCTTTTGTTTTTAATTATTACTTCTAACTCTTTAAGTCTTTTGTCTGATGCAAAAACAAGTTTTTTATCTATCCCTCGTAAAATATGTTCACCTGAATTAACTATTACTATATTTAACTTTCTACATATAAAATTATTGTGAGAGTAAAATTCTCTAGAGAATGATGCCATTTGTGCTGCTATTTCAACTCCACTTAGACCACCACCAGCGATAATAATATTTAGTGCATGACAACTGGTTCCACTCTCATCAACTCTTTTAAACAGAGACATCTCAAATTTCTGCTTAAAGTACATAGCACGATGGAGCGCTTTTATCCCATATGCATACTCTCTAAGACCAGTAACATTTGACATAAATTTTGTACGAGAACCAACAGCGACAACAATATAGTCGTAACTAAATCTATTTATAGATGTAATTACTCTTTTGTTTTCAAAGTCTATATTTGTCACATCTTGTTTATAAAAAACAACGTTACCATCAAAGCCTGTGCAATATGTAAACAGATCAACTGTAACTTGTGCAAAATCTTCTTCATTTGCTATAAGGTCATATACTTCAGTCTGCATAAAATGGTAAGGGTTTTTATCTAGTAATATTATCTCATTTTGAGGATTTTTTGCTAATTTTTCAACTGTGCGAAGCCCTGCATAGCCACCACCAATAATAATAATTTTATTTTTATACAAATATTGACCTTTATGGTTTATTTGAAAAAATTATATCATTTTTATTATAGAAACATATTAAGGCGCAGGTTTGAAAAGTGTTATTTGTAAGTTTATATATTGAATATGGGTAAGGATAAATCCTTAACCCATTTGTGCAGCAACTTCTGCAGCGAAGTCGTCTTCTTTTTTCTCAATTCCTTCACCAACTTCAAGGCGAACGAAATCT
>DAOVJL010000027.1 GCA_030673275.1 Sulfurimonas sp. | reverse complement strand
TCCATCAAGACCAGCCATCATCATTACAGCAAATGCAAGATAAGGACAAGCAGTAGAATCTGGGAAACGCATCTCAATACGAGTAGCTTTCTCACCAGCACCATAAGGGATACGACAAGCAGCAGAACGGTTTTGAGAAGAGTAAGTTAAAATACTTGGAGCCTCAAATCCTGGAATAAGTCTTTTGTATGAGTTTGTTGATGGATTAGTAAATGCTGCAACTGCATGTGAATGTTTGAAAATACCACCTGCATAGTGAACAGCCATTTCACTTAAATTACCATATTGCCCTTCATCATAGAAAAGGTTTTTGCCATTTTTCCAAAGTGATTGGTGAACGTGCATACCGTTACCGTTATCACCATAAAGTGGCTTAGGCATAAATGTAGCAGTTTTACCGTTAAGGTGAGCAATCATCTTAACAACATATTTATATTTTTGAACATTGTCAGATGCAGTGATTATATCAGAGAAAACGATACCGATTTCACCTTGACCTTGTGCAACTTCGTGGTGACCAAGAATAACTTCAAGACCAACTTGCTCTAGTACTTGCATCATCTCAGCTCTCATATCTACCATAGAGTCAGTTGGAGCTACCGGAAAGTAACCGCCTTTAGTTCCTGGACGGTGTCCTGTATTATACATATCTTCATAGTTAGTGCCTGAGTTCCACTCACCCTCTTCAGTATCTATTTTGTAACCAGCTTCATTGATGTTATCAACAAACTTTACATCATCAAAGATAAAGAATTCATTCTCAGGTCCAAAGTATGCAGCATCAGCAATACCGATTTCTTCAGCATGTTTAAGTGCAGCTTTGGCGATTGAACGAGGACATCTTTCATAAGCTTGTTTTTTGTAGATATCATAAACATCACAAAATAAGATTACAGTTGGGTCAGCAGTAAATGGATCTAAGAAAGCAGTAGTTGCATCAGCTTTTAAAAGCATATCCGACTGATTAATTGGCTGCCAAGCTTCAACTGATGAACCATCAAACGGGAAACCAGCTTCTAGGATCTCTGTGTTTACAGCACTCATGCGGTAAGTCAGATGGTGCCACGCACCCTTAATATCTGTAAATCTTAAATCTACAAATTGAACATCATTCTCTTCACAAAAAGTGAAGAACTCATCTATACTATTAACAAATTTTCCCATCCATTTTCTCCTGAAATTTTATTGCTATTAGTATATCTTAAATATATTGAATGAAATTTAAATAGTTGATTAAATTTTAATCAGCTTCTTTTATTGTTTCATTATGCCTCAAAAAAAAACTTATATTATTTGTCGTTGTTGTCTTTCTCTTTTTTTGAAAAGCCAGCACCTTTTTTTTTGTACGCTTGTAGATTTTCTTCACTTAAATTAATATGTATACTTACTATAAGTATATATCTATATTCTCTTGACAAATCAGAGATAAAGGTATATCATCACTATTAGTAAGTAAAAAAATAAACTCAAAGGGTCATCAATGGCAAAAGTTTTAAAGAAAAAAGTTGTAAAAAGTGTTGCAAAAAAAGCAGTTAAAAAAGCAGTAGCTAAAAAAGCAGTAGCAAAGAAAACTGCGAAAAAAGTTACAAAAAAAATAGTTAAAGCAGCTTCTAAAAAGAAACCAACAGCTAAAAAAACAGTTAAAAAAGTTGCAAAAAAAGTAGTTAAAAAAGCTGCACCAAAAAAAGCTTCAAAAAAGTAATTCTTTAGTAATACAGCATAATATTGAAACTGCAAAGTTGTCATTTTTGCAGTTTATCTGTGTAGTTGAATCTCTCCACCCTCTTTAGCATACATCATTAAGTTTGCTATATTTACACTTCTATCACATGAACGCTCAAGTTTACGGAGAGTTCCTAAGACTTTTACATATTCTGTTGATAGTTCAGCTTCACCCATTATTTTATTTAGTATTTCTTTTTCCAGTACTGAAAAAAGATCATCATTCATACTCTCTTCTATAAGAACTTTACGATAGTTGTCTTCAAAATTACACTCGTCATTCAGACTAAAACATTCTAAAATATAATTTAGTGCATTGATACTACTTTTATGAAGAAGAACAATACTTGATTTTAACGGCTGAAGGTCACAGTCACTTTGAGAATGTTCTTTCATACGACGAGAATATTTTTTAACTCCTTCTCCGATACGAACAATTTCGCTTGTCATTTTCAAATAGGCAACTAAAAAGCGAAGCTCTTTTGCTTCTGGGCCAAAAAGAGCAAATGTTTTAATAATCTCATTATCGATTGAATCACCTTGCATACCTATTTTATCAAGTTTGCTTTGAACATCTTTGTATTTTATTTCATCACTATTTTGACAAGCCTCTAATGATAATTCATTTGCAGTTGTTATTGTATGTAATAGTGTATAAATTTTTTCTCTTATCTCATCAATTTTGTTATCGTATTTTGTTGACATGTAAACTCCTTTTATTATTTTTTATCAACCGAATTTTCCAGTTATATACTCTTCTGTCAGCTTCTCTTTTGGTGTTACAAAAAGCTCTTCTGTTTTGCCTAATTCTATTAACTCACCTAAATACATAAAACCTGTATAATCACTTACCCTTGCAGCTTGCTGCATATTATGTGTAACTATAATAATCGATACTCTCTCTCTAAGTTCTACTATAAGTTCTTCAATCCCTGCAGTTGAAATAGGGTCAAGCGCAGAAGTAGGCTCATCAAAGAGTAAAACTTCTGGTTCAACCGCAACAGCTCTTGCTATGCAGAGTCTCTGTTGTTGACCTCCAGATAAGCCGTTTGCATCATGTTTTAGTCTATCTTTAACCTCTTTCCAAATAGCTGCATCTTGAAGTGCTTTTTCAACTCTGTCTTGAAGCTCTATTTTGTTTTTTATTCCTTGCAGTCTCATTCCATAAGCAACATTATCAAATATACTCATTGGAAATGCAGTTGGTTTTTGAAAGATCATACCAATTTGAATTCTAAGATTAATTAAGTCCTCTTTAGATGTTAAGATATTTTTATTTTTAAAAAGAATCTCTCCAGCATACTCATTTCCAGGGTACAAGTCATGCATACGATTAAAACTTCTTAAAAGTGTTGTCTTACCACATCCAGATGGTCCTATAAGCGCAGTTATACTATTTTTTGCAATCGGCATAGTAAGTTTTTTGATACTTGGTGCATCAGCTCCTGCATATGTAAACTCAAAGTCTTTAACTTCAAGTGCTTTTTCTTCTGTAATATCAATAATAGTTGCCATTATTTCCCTTTTTTATAATTTATCTCATATAATTTGAACAAGTCCAAATTATATTCAGTCACTAAAGCTTTGCCTTTGGCAAGAGGAGAAAAAATCAAGATTTTTTCTTCATAATAAATAGTCGTCCGAGTATGTTAAGAGACAGAATAAACATACTTAAAATAAATGCTGCAGCCCAACCAAGTTTTTGCCAATCTTCATAAGGTGAAGTTGCATAGTTGTACATTGTGACTGTTAGAGATGCCATAGGTTCATTCATGTCTGTGTTTAAAAAATTATCATTAAATGATGTAAACAGTAGCGGAGCAGTTTCACCTGCCACACGAGCAACGCCTAGTAAAATACCTGTTAATATTCCGGCTTTTGCCCCGCGATATACAACTTGAGTAATAACTTTATACTTCGGTGCACCTAAAGCAAAAGCAGCTTCTCTAAGTGTTGAAGGAACAAGTTGCAACATGTCATCTGTCGTTCTTAAGATAATCGGTAACATTATTATTGTTAAGGCAATTGAGCCAGCCCAACCGCTAAAATGTCCCATTGGCGCAACAACAATAGCATAAACAAAAGCACCGATAACAATACTTGGAGCAGACATCATAATGTCAGAAATATCTCTGATAGTCTCTGCAAGTTTTGACTTTTGACCATATTCACTTAGATAGGTACCAGCTAGAATACCAAGAGGAACACCAACTATAGTTGCTACACCAACAATCATCAATTGACCGATAAGTGCATGTTTTAAACCACTCTCTTCATATCCTGGAGGGGCACCTTCCTCTGAAAATATACTCCAGCTTAGCGCATCAACACCATTGATTACTAATACACTTAAAATCCAAAGTAAAAAACCTATACCAATAACTGCTGATAGAGTTGATAGAGTCATAACAACTCTATTTATAACTATTCTTTTTTGAGTATGAGTCATTACGCAACTCTCTTTCTTCTAAGGAAGTAGAACTTTGCAACTGAGATAATTGTAAAACTAATAATAAGAAGTAAAAGCGATAATTCAAATAGAGATGAATAATATAAATCTGTATCTGCTTCTGTAAACTCATTTGCAAGTGTTACTGGGATAGAAGTAGCAGGTGCTGTTAAATCTATTGATATTTTATGAACATTACCCATAACAAATGTAACTGCCATAGTCTCACCTATAGCACGACCAAGAGCTAAGATGAATGAACCGATTATTCCTGCTTTTGCGTAAGGAATAACTATATCTTTAATGACATCCCACTTAGTTCCGCCAAGAGCATAAGCTGACTCTTTTAAAATATCAGGTGTCGTATTCATCGCATCACGAGTTACAGCAGCCATAAAAGGTAAAATCATAATTGATAAAACTATACCAGCTGTAAGCATACTGATTCCGATTCCACCAAATACATCACGAATGATGGGCACAAAGTAAAAAAGTCCCCACATACCGTAAATAACAGACGGAATAGCAGCTAAAAGTTCGATAGATACACCTACCGGTGATTTTAGCTTAGCGGGTGCGAGTTCACTTAAAAATATTGCAACACCGATTGCTAGTGGAACAGCTAGAATCATTGCTAGAAAAGTTGAAATAACAGAACCGTAGATCGCCGGCAATGCTCCAAATTTTTCTAAGTTAGGAGCCCATTTTGATTCTGTAATAAAGTCAAATCCAAAAGCTTTTAAGGATTCCATAGAATGGTCTAAAAGAGTTGCGAAGATCCAAGCAACAATAAGTAGTATTGCAAGTGCTATGATTTTTGTCGTATTTGCAAATAGTCTATCTATTGTAGTGTTCAAAAATACTTCCTTACTATTGTCAAATCTCGTATAATCTGAACATACCCTCAAGGGGCACATGAGTTCAGAGTATATTCAGTCACTAAAGCTTCACCTTTGGTGAGAGGGAGTCATTTTGACTCCTTTAAAGTTCGCAATTGTAGAAAAGCTTGGTTACATGCAGGTTACAAAAAAGAGACAAAAGTATAGTTTTTTGTAATCATCTTGTAATATTTTACTTTTATAATTCCGCCAAACATTCAAACATAAGGAAAAAAAATGTTAAAAAAATTAGCTTTGGTAGCACTTGTAACAGCTGCAACAGTGAGTTCTTCATTTGCGGCAGATAAAATAAATGGTGCAGGTGCATCTTTCCCAGCTCCTGTATATTATGATTGGGCATATTCATATAAAAAAGATACAAAAAATCGTGTAAATTATCAGTCAATAGGTTCAGGTGGCGGTATCAAACAAATCACTAAACGTATTGTAGATTTTGGTGCATCTGATAAACCTCTTAACTCTAAAAAATTGGCTAAAGCAAAACTTTTACAGTTTCCAGCTGTTATTGGTTCAATCGTTATTGCATTTAATGTAGATGGAATCGCGGATGAGACACTAAAACTTTCTAACGATGTTGTAGCAGATATTTTTGCAGGTAAAATCACTAAATGGAATGATGCTAAAATCGCTGCTAACAATAGTGGTGTAAATCTTCCAAACCAAAAGATTATTGTTGTTCACCGTTCAGACGGGTCAGGTACTACTTATAACTTTACTTACTACCTAAGCGGAAGTTCTAAAAACTGGAAAGACAATTTTGGAACTGGTAAAGCTATAGACTGGGCTGTTGGTATTGGTGGAAAAGGTAATGAGGGTGTTGCAAACTTAGTTAAGCAAACTCCATACTCTATCGGTTATATTGAAAATGCATATAAAGAGAAAAACAATCTCTCAGCTGCTGTACTTAAAACTGCAAACGGTAAATGGGTTACTGCAAGAGAAGAAAACTTTAAAGCTGCCGCAAAATATGCAAGCTGGACTAAAAAAGATAATTTCTATGCGATGTTAGCTCTACAACCAGGTGATACTTCTTACCCTATTGTTGCAGCAACATTTATTTTACTTCCAGTTGAAAAACCGGCTATGAACAAGAAAATAATTGCATTTTATGATTATGCTTTTAAAAATGGTGACAAATCTGCTAAAAAGTTAGGTTATATCCCACTTCCAGAAGCAACTAAAAAGATGATTAGAGAGTATTGGAGTGCTACTATCAAGTAAGCACTTCTTCTAGGGCTCTTGTTATCCCCATAGCAAGGGCCTTTATCTCCTGGGGTTTTGTTACTCTCATTACAGAATCCCATTTTACATGTAACAAATAAATCAGAATCTAAACTAACTCTTCTTCACTAAGACTTTCTATATAAGGACTATGATTTAATAACTCTATAGATACTTCAGTGATGTTGTTTTCTGAAGTAATATTTAGTTTGCCACCCTGATGTTCTTCTATAATTTGTTTGCAATCGTAAAGACCAAGACCTGTAGTGTTTTTGTTAGTTTTGCTACTAAAATATGGATCAAAAATTTTTAAAATATTCTCAGAACTGATCCCTCCGGCATTATCTCTGATAATAACTTTTGTATATTTTTCATCTTGAGAGGTAATAATCTGAACAACTTTTTTTGATTCTTGTTTTGTCCTTAAAAATGCCTCTTGGGAGTTGATAAATATATTTAAAAGTACTCTTATAAATTCATTTGGATACATTAAGATTTTTTCTAAATTTTCATCCTCTTTCATTTGTAAAGAGATTTTTTTGCTTTTGTAACTCTTTTTTATAATATTTAGAGCATATTTAACAAGTTTATTGATATCTGTTTGAGAAGCTTTGTTGTCAACTTTAGATATATTTTTAATATCATCAAGAGCTTTTAAAAGTTCTTGTGCAATTTCATCTATATTATTTATGTTTTCTTCAAGTGTTTTTTTATCTATTTTACCAATTTGATATGCATCTTGTATTTTTAATGCCTTTTCACTTATATCTGTCAGAGGTTGCTTCCATTGATAAGTCAGTAACTCTACCAATTCACTCATTGCTGCAGATCGAGTCTGGTTTTGAATCATTTCATCTTTCTCTTTATGTGAAAGAACATTTTTGATTCTACTGTTTAGGTTGATGAAGTTAATTGGTTTCGTCACAAAATCATTTGCACCGGCATCGAAACTTTTTTTCAAAGTTTCATTACTGTCATCAGCAGTTACCATAATTATTGGAATATGTTTGGTTTTTTGTGTTTTACGTATTGTTTGACAAGCCTCAATGCCATCTATATCAGGCATAGAAACATCTAATAAAATAATTCTAATCTCATCTTTTTCTAAAAGTTCATAAGCTTCTTTTGCAGATGCAGCAGTGAATATTGATGTATATCCTTCATCTTCAAGCATACTTTTTATTAGCAGTATATTTGTATTATTATCATCAATAATTAAAATACTTTTATCGTTAAAAGAGTGATTTCCCTGCATTAAATTTCCCTGCATCTAATAAATTAATCGCTAAGTGTATCATTTAGAATTTTAAAATAAGTTAATTTTTTATTTTGTAATCATTATGTAACCTAAGCATTTTATACTTTCAGTAACAAAATAAAAAAGGGAAAAAAATGAAAAAAATAGTTTTATCAACATTAGCTGCATTAACAATCGGTACAGTTTCTGCAACAGCAGGTGATATTAAATTTTATACAGATGCAAATGGTCAAGTTTTTGTAACAGCGGGTGAAGGTCGTACAGAACTTAAAGCTAATCCTCAAGAAGTAATGGGTGCGATGCAGGCAGCATCTCAAGCTGTTACTCCTTCTGAGAAAAAAGAGATGAAAGAGGAGATAAAAGCAGAGCTTAAAAAAGATATTTTAGCAGAAGTTAAAAAATCAACTCCTGTATTTTCTAAAACTTCAAAACTAAAATTCAGTGGTACTCACTACTTAGGTTACAATCAGAAAAATACTCAATCAGAAAACACTGGTAACTTCGAAATGCGTAGAAATTATGTTCAAGTAAAAGCTTATGTATTAGATGATCCTAAAAGTTTTCTTCGTGTTACTTTAGATTCTACTTATTCTAACTCTACTGCTGATGGCGAAGGTCATGCTGATGTATATGTTAAGTATGCTTACCTTTATTTAAATGAAGTACTTCCATATACTGGTGTTGAGTTCGGTATGGTTCACAGACCGTGGATTGACTATGAAGAACACCAAAGTTGGTGGATGCGTTCAATTTCTAAAGTATTTGTAGAGGCTAGTGAAGCTTCACACCTTACAAATTCTGCTGACTTGGGTGTTAACTTTAAGACTAAAACTCCTTATTTTACTTCTGAATTAGGTATATTTAATGGTGAAGGTTACCATGGTTCAAACGATGGTGAAGGTGATGAAGAACATATTGGTGATGGTATTTCTGCTGAGTGGAGAGTTACTGGGGCACTACTTGGTAATGGTGAGAAGAAAAGAAAACCATTAAAAGATGATTATTTCGATGTATCATTCTTTGGTCAGTATAACATGGACAACTCTAAAAATGCTACTGGAGATAATGCTATTGTTGATGCTGAAGACTATGTGTGGTATGGTCTTCATACAGTGTATAACACTCCGTCATTCCTAATAGCTGCTCAGTATGTAACTTCTGAAAATGACAGAGTTGATGATTCTAATTGGAACGGGGAAGGTTACTCTGTAAATGGTACTTACCGTTTTGGTGAGAAAAAACAATTCTCTGTAATAGGTCGTTATGACAACTGGACTGCTGAAAAAAGTGATACTGAAGAGTATGAAACAAACAGTGCTATTTATGGTGTAGCTTGGCAACAAAACAAAAACTTCAAATGGTTACTATCAGGTCAATCATATGATGCTAAAGACGGTGCTAACTATAAAGGTTCAGCTGCTACTAACTGGACATCAGCAATGTTAACTGCTGAGGTTCACTGGTAGGTCTTTCATCTAAATATAAATTATATCTCCTAACAGGGTCACTTGTGGCCTTGTATATTTTACATGTAGAAATATATCTCAATTTTCTCCTAAAAATTAAACTTTACCCCTTAAAGTTAATATTTCTAACATGTATTTTTAAATTTTTCTTCTAAAATGAAACATAATAAAAATTTTAATATAAAAATAAGAAATATAATTACAAAATATATCTATAAGTATGATAAAATTACAGATATG
>DAOVJL010000083.1 GCA_030673275.1 Sulfurimonas sp. | reverse complement strand
TTGGTGATAGTTACGAGTGTATTTTTTATGATAGAGAAGCAAATGGCTGTACAATATATGATGCACGACCTTTGCAATGTAAGACATTCCCTTTTTGGGATTATTATAAAACAAAAGTTAGTGAGTTAAAATTAGAGTGCCCAGGAGTTAAAGATATTTAAGATAATAAAACTATTTATCTCTTTTATGATAATAATTCTGTATGTTGGCTGTGCTTCTAAGCAACCTAGTGAAGTAAAAGGTTATGAAAAGGCTTTTGACAAAGAGGATATATACATTCTTATTGGACTTCGTTCAGAGCAGCTAAAAGATTATAATACATCATCAAATATATTTAATACTTTATATATAAAAACAGAGAAAAAAGAGTATCTCTATCGCTCTTTGAGAAGTGATTTGGCGGCTAATAAGAGTGAAAAAGTCATTAGAAGAGTTGATGAGTTGTCCGGTAAAAAAATAGATGATTTTGAACTTATTCAAATAAAAATAATTGCTCTTATAAAACAAGATAACTTGGTTCAAGCAAAAGACTTGGCATTAAAATTAGTTCAAAAATCAAAAGCTATAGATGATTATCTTTTAGTAAGTGAAATATATGTCAAACTTAAAGAGTTTAATACTGCTGTTAAGTATTTGGAGAGCGCTTATATTAAAGATTATAATGAAAAAATTCTAGATAAAATGTCTATAGTTTTATATGTAAACCTTCAAAGAAAAAAAGATGCTATAGCGCAACTAGAGACTCATTCCAGAATTCATGGATGCTCTAAAATGATATGTTTAAGGCTTATAGGATTTTATAGTAATGACAATAATATAGATGGACTACTCTCAACTTATTTAAGACTCTATAAAATAGATTCAAATAAAAATATTGCTAAAAAGATACTCCAAATATATGGATATAAAAAAGATTATCTTAAAATGATTGATTTCTTACAAGAGAGTAAGATTGATGATGAGATGCTCCTTCAGCTTTATATACAATTTAAAAATTATAAAAAAGCCTCACCCCTTGCAAAAGATATATATAATAGTGGCGGTGACATCACATATCTTGGACAGAGTGCAATTTTTGAGTATGAAAGCAGCGACGATAAAAATGATAAGGTTATGCAAAAAAGTGTAGTAAAAAAACTAAAAGAGGTAATAAATATAAGAAAAGACGGAATCTACTTGAACTATCTTGGATACCTTCTTATAGACCATGAAATAGATGTTAAAAAAGGAATAGAGTATGTACAAGAGGCGTTGATACTTGAACCAAATTCAATTTATTATCTCGACTCTTTGGCATGGGGTTACTACAAGCTAGGAGAGTGTCAAAAGGCTAAAGATATTATAGACAGAGTAGCTAATATGGATGGCAGTAGTAATGAAGAAGTTGTAAAACATATAAATATTATAAATAAATGTCAAAAAAGGTAAAAAGTAAAATGATTCTAGATGATATTATAAAAAAAACAAAAGAAGATTTAGTAGAGAGAGAAAAGAAATTTTCACTTGATTGGCTTGGTCGCTCACTTGCTTTTAATGCTAGAGCTCCAAGAGATGTATTTCCATATTTAAAGGCAACAGAAGAAGACCCATACAGAATAATTTCAGAAGTTAAAAAGGCTTCCCCTTCAAAAGGTGTTATTCGTGAAGATTTTGACCCAGTAGCTATTGCTCAGGCTTATGAAAGAGGAGGGGCAAGTGCCATCTCAATACTAACAGAACCCCATTTCTTTCAAGGGAATCTGGATTACTTAGGACAGATTAGAAGGTATGTAGGTATTCCTCTTCTAAGAAAAGATTTTATAGTTTCAAAATATCAGATTTTAGAAGCAATGGTTCACGGAGCTGATTTTATTTTACTAATAGCAGCTGCACTTAGCAAGAAAGAGTTAAAAGAGCTTTTAGGATATACAAGACATCTTGGTATGGAAGCCCTAGTTGAGGTTCATGACAAAAGTGACCTTGTTAAGGCTATTTATGCCGGTAGTGATATTATAGGTATTAACCATAGAAATCTGCAAACTTTTGAGATGAATATGAACTTATGTTATGAACTTATTCCGTTAATTCCAAATGGTAAAATTATTGTTGCTGAGAGTGGCATATATGAGCATGGTCAGTTAGAAGATTTATCTAAAGCCGGAGTAGATGCATTTTTAGTTGGTGAGTCTTTAATGAGACAAGATAACGAGGAAGAAGCTTTACGCAAATTAAAATTTGGTTAAAGATATTTAATAAGTCCGCAAAAGGAACAAAGTCCCTTTTGCTTCGCTGAAGCCGCTGAGGCTACTAAAGCTTGACTCTAGAGAGTCAGAAATTTATAATTTTATGCTAATAATTTTTTTACGCATTCACTTATTCTTTTTCCATCAGCCTTACCTGCTAACTCTTTAGAAGCCATACCCATAACTTTTCCCATATCCTTAGGAGTTGTAGCTCCAACTTTTGAGATTATCTCTTTAAGGGCAGTTGATAGTTCATCATCATTAAGTTGTGCTGGAAGATATGGAGTATATATAGCGATTTCATCAAGTTCTATCTGCATTAAGTCATCACGACCAGCATCTCTGTATTGAGTAGCCGAATCATTTCTTCTTTTTACTTGAGTCTGAATAATTTTAATAACATCATCATCATTTAGCTCTTTTCTTTCATCAACTTCTATCTGCTTAAATGCACTTGTAAGAAGTCTTAAAGCATCTCTTGTTTTTGTATCTTTTGCTTTCATAGCATTTTTTACATCTTGGTTTATTGTTTCTCTCAAGTTCATAATATATCTACCTTTTCTCTTGGAACTATTCTTGCTAGCATTATAACTAATAAATACCTTAATCTTAAGAGATAATAATGACAAAACAAATATTTATATTTATAATGCCTATTTATGTTATACTATTTTTATCAGGATGTACAGCAAACCTAACTGAGCCGGAAATTGATTTTGAACCACCGGCTTATGTTGAGCAGATGCCCGCGCGTGAGGATAAGAAAGATTTTACGTCAACTGGTAGTATATTTGGACAGGGTGATAACCCTCTCTTTTCAGATCATAAAGCTATGCATGTGAATGATATTGTTACAGTTATTATCTCTGAGAATGCTCAAAGCTCAAA
Source organism: Sulfurimonas sp. (assembly GCA_030673275.1). Classification (GTDB taxonomy): domain Bacteria; phylum Campylobacterota; class Campylobacteria; order Campylobacterales; family Sulfurimonadaceae; genus Sulfurimonas. Next base: position 2,867 of record DAOVJL010000083.1, on the reverse strand, counting down.
TAGCGGAAGTAAACAGCTTAGCGAAGATGGCAGTAGCACTCTTGGTGGAGGTGCTTTTACATCAACTGGCACAAATTCAGCACTTAATTCGGCTATTGGAAAGTTGAATGGTTTAACAAATATTGGCTTTACAGGTAGTTCTGGTAGTTCATTTAAAGGGCAGGGTACAGCAACAAAAGATGCATCTTTTACTACAACCGTATCAGCAAGAATTGTTAAAGTTCTGCAAAATGGAAACTACTTTATATCGGGTAAAAGAGAAATTCTAATAGACGATCAAAAGCAAATTATACAATTAGCTGGTGTTATTCGTCCATATGATATAGATCAAAACAATAGAATAAGTTCCGCTCAAATAAGTGAAGCAAAAATTCTTTATAAAACAGAGGGAGATGTTGACCGTGCAACACAACAAGGTTGGGGAACTAAAATTATTCAGTCTGTTTGGCCATTTTAGTCTATTATTAGCACTTAGTTTTGTAACTCTTGGTGCCCAAAGTTTTAAAGACTTTAAAAGATCTCAATCTCAATCTTTTCAAACATATAAAGATGAGAGAGATAATGCTTTTAACAGTTATTTAAAACAGCATTGGAAAGCATATGATGTTCAGGATTCAGATCCATTATATGAAAAAGTAAAGCCAAAAGAAATTATCCCAGCTGAAGTGATAAAAACAAAGTCGGTTGGTCCAAAAATCGTTATAAAAATAAAAAAACCTGTACAAATAGAAGCAGAACCTGCTATTGGAAAAAAATCTATAGATGCAATAAAACAAAAGGATATAAATTTTGATTTTTACGGCACGTATTTAGAATTTGATATTCCAGATGGTATAAAAAAGGCTAATTTTTACCCTCAAAACCAAAAAGGGATAGCGAATTTTTTTAATAATGCAGCTTCTAGTGAATATGAAACTTTTATATCTAAAATACAAAATATTTCAAAAATCATGAACCTAAATGATTGGGGTACTTATCTGCTAGTTTCGAAAATTTCTAATATGGCACATTCAAATCAAGATAATTCAAGACTTCTTGGTTGGTTTATCTTTAATAAAATGGGTTATTCGGTAAGGATAGGATTAGCTAAAACACATGTTGTTTTAATGCACTACTCTGAAAAAGTTATATATTCAACACCAAATTATAATTTTGATAATAAAAAATATTATGTAGTTGCAAATTATGCAAAAGGGAATGTAGGAAGACTCTTCTCTTATAAACAAGATTATCCAGGCTCAACAAAGTCACTTGATTTATCTCTAAAAACACTTCCCAGCTTAAAACAGAATATAAGAAATAAAACTCTTGAGTTTGAATATTTTGGAGATGTGTGCAGTGTGCCATTTGAATACAATAAAAATCTTATAGATTTTATGGCTACTTATCCTCAAGCTGATTATGAGACATTTTTCAATGCTCCTGTAGATAGCAGAACTTATCAGACGATAGCTTTAGGGCTAAAAAAATATATTGATGGAAAAAAAGCAAGTGATGCAATAAATTTTGTGCTTAACTTTGTACAAAAAGCTTTTAAATATGAGCGCGATAATCAGCAATTTGGCAGAGAAAAAGTGATGTTTGCACAAGAGACTCTATATTTTGATAAATCAGATTGTGAAGACAGAGCAGTACTTTTCTCTTATCTGATAAAAGAGCTGTTTGGAATAGGTGTCCTTGGTGTAAAATATAAAGATCACATGGTGACGGCTCTGCAAGTTCCAATGGAAGGTGATAAAATCACAACAGGGTCGAGAAAATTTATTTTGGCAGATCCAACATATGTTAATGCTACTGTTGGGATGAGTATGCCAAAATATAAATCAATAAAACCTCAGAGTTATATAGTTGTGAAAAGAGATTAGCATGAAAGACAGTGATCAATTAACAAATATTCCCAACAGAGTTGCCTTGATGGAATGTGTTAGAGAGATTGAATATGGGAGTGTTTTTTTACTTAATGTTGATAATTTTAATAATGTGAATAATGCTTATGGTTTTGATATTGGTGATAAAGTTTTAATCGAGATATCTAAGCTTATAAATATAGCAAAGCCTTCAGCTTTAAAACTATTTAGAATGAATTCCGATGAGTTTGTATTGGTAAGTGAAGATATGATGAGTTCAAATGAGCTCGCTTTAACAGCAAGTTCTATAATATCTTTTTTTGATCAAATGGAAATATCTATTAATGATAATATTAATATAAAAATCTCTCTTAGTATAGGAATAGCAGAAGGTAATAGTGACGAAGTACTTAATAATGCCAGAGTTGCCATAAAAGAGTTAAGGGAACATGCAAGGTCCTCCTATAAAATTTATAATCCAAAATCAACTTTTATAAAAAAACAACAAGAAAATATATATTGGGTCAATAAAATAAAAAAGGCATTTGAAGAGGAAAATCTAACTGCTTATTTTCAGCCAATTATTAATAACAAAACTAAAAAAATAGAAAAATACGAGTGTTTGGTAAGAATTATAGAAGAGGGCTTACTTGTCCCTCCAATTAGATTTATGGAAGCATTTAAGCTTACCGGAACACTTTCTTTAGTTACTAAAACTATGATAGAGCAGAGTTTTAAAAAGTTTAGTAATACGGAGTATGAATTTTCTATTAATATTACAAGTATTGACTTTTATCAAGAGTATCTTGAAGAGTATTTACTTAAATTTGCTAAAAAATATAGTATTAACCCATCAAGAGTTACTCTTGAAATATTAGAAGATATTGATACTCTTAATGCCGTTGAGACAATGTCTCAGCTTAATTCATTAAGAGATAAGGGTTTTAAAATAGCAATTGATGATTTTGGTTCTCAAAGTTCAAACTTCTCTAGACTTTTAGAGTTTTCACCTGATTACCT
>DAOVJL010000140.1 GCA_030673275.1 Sulfurimonas sp. | reverse complement strand
TCTAAATCATATATATAAAGTGGTGTTTTATACTTGTTTGCTAACTCTTTAAAATTTATCATAAAAGTCCAAAATATTTTTTAAGATATTTTAGCTAAAAAGTACTTATAAATTTGTTATGTAGCTAAACGATACTTTCTCCACTGCCTAATCGCTATAAGTAAGAGAATTATTTCAGGAAGAATAATACCTACCTCACTAGGAATAGTCCTGTGGTTTGATAACTCAATCAATGTAAACAAAAATGCCCAAATCATAAGCGATGAGATTATTGCTCCAAAACTAAAGAGTGAAACATTTAAAAATCTTACACTTATTGGAACAAAGAAGAAGATAATCACAACCAAGGAAGGCACAAAAAGCGGATAAATAAATATCTTATAAAGTGCACTTTTAATAGTGTCTGTATTAATATTTTGGGCATTTAAAAGTATATATGCATCTACAGCATCTTTTATAGTAAAGTTAACTTTACCCTCATAAACCTGATCAAGCATCTTTGGACGAAAGCCCTTAAGAATCTCTAAATCTTTTGATTCTTTAACTTTTATACCAAGTGAATTAAACTCCACTTTATCAGGTTTTATAATAATATCAGCATTTTGGATATGCCATGAATCATCTCTATATCTAGCTTTTTTGGCAACTAAAACTTCTTTTAAAGAATTCTCTTTAAGACTAAAAACTCTAACATCCTCTGCACTCTCTTGAAGGGGTAACATCTTTGAAAAATATATAAATTTATCTTTATATGTAAAAAAGAGATCCCTAGTCGGGCTCAAATATTGCGCATTTTTACGAATATTTTTAGCATATTCATCAGCTCTAGCAAAATTTGATATAGAGTGAAGAGAGATAAAAAGTAAAATTATTACAGTAGACACAACAACAAAAGGTCTGAGAATATCAACTCTTGAATATCCCAAAGAGTAAAATGAGACTAATGCATTTGAGCGAATAAGAAATATTTTTGTTGAAATCATTGCAAAAACAAGTGAAAGCGGCAGAAGCATATCAATAGCAAAAAAAGTTTTATATACTAAATATATTAGAAGTAGATTGGCAGAGATATTTAACTTTTCCGAACTGCCCATATAATCAAATCCAACCAGAAACAGAACAAGTGCTAGTAAAATAATAATAAAGTATTTAATGTAATGAAAAGATATATATTTAAATGCTAACATTTTTATCCGTTAAGAAGTTTAATGTTATTTTAGCTGAAATTTTTTAATTGTATGTTTAGAACTAACATCTTCTAGTGAATTTTGCAGTAAATATTCTATTGCTTCACATGTTAAAGATATCCACACTTGAAGATGTTCTTTCTCTCCATCATTAAAATTACTCAGAACATAAGATGACACTTCACCCTTATGTTCTGGTTTTCCTATTCCCATTCTAACTCTTATATACTCTCTAGTAATCTTCTCATCTGTGGATTTAAGTCCGTTATGTCCACCATCTCCACCACCTCTTTTAAAACGTAACGTGCCAAATGGCAGGTCTAAATCATCATGTATTACAACAACCTCATCAATCTTGTAGAATTTTTTAACCCCAGCAATAGAATTACCGGAAAGATTCATAAAAGTAAGTGGTTTTAATAAAAAATGATTTGAAAATTTGAAAAGTTCACCATTGAATGATGATGATGAAGATAATTTTTGAGCGTTTTGTCTACGAACTAGCTCATCTATAACCATAAATCCTATATTATGGCGGGATGACTCATAGTTCGGGCCAGGATTACCCAGACCGACTATAAGCATGATTACTTAGCTTTGATTATACTTAGTACAGACACACGATCAGAATCTGTGAATGTAACATTTTTGATTTTTTCTAAATCACGAACAAGTCTAGAATCACAAACGTCCATTGGAGTAACATCAACAACGATGCTATTTGGAACATTCTCAATTGCACCTTTAACTCTTAAACGAGTCTTAGCAATATGCACCATACCTTTATTTTTAAGACCTAGTGCTTCACCCTCTGCTATAACAGGTACATGATAATGAGTTACAACTTTAGGTTGTGCTACCATTAAATCTACGTGTAATAAGTTACCTGTTAATGCATGAGCTTCATATGATTGAACAACAACATTCATCTTTTTTCCATCCACAGTAATTGGGAATGCCAAAGTATCTTTGTTGCGAACAGCACGGATATATTCATTCATTTTGAATGCAGCGTGAATATTTTCAAGCCCTTTTCCGTAGATGTTTGCAATTAGATATCCATCACGGCGAAGCGCGTTTGTGCCCTTTTTGCCAATACTCTCTCTAATAATGCCTTCTAACATATTTAAATCCTTAATAAAAAATGTTCGGAAGTATACCTTTTTAAGCTTTAAACACAGTTAAACAAACACTATTTTAAATCAAAGATATCTTCATCTACAGTACTGAGATCTCTATCTTCAGGAGATTCGCCATTATGGTTGGTAGCTTTTCCACTATTTAACCCACTCATTTTAAGTTCTAAATCAGCCGCACTTGTTGCATAATCTTTAGCTTTTTCTTTTGAAATTACCCCTGTGTTATATATATCTAAAATATGTTGGTCAAAACTTTGAGACTTATAGTGTTCACGTCCTTTTTCTATCGCATCACGAATCTCATAATCACGGTTTTCATTAATAAGCTTTTCAATTGTCGGAGTCTTTACAAGAATCTCAAAAGCTGCAACTCGCTTATCATCTACTGTAGGGATTAATCTTTGTGAAATAACACCCTTTAAAACTCCTGCGAGTGAAACACGTATACGATTTTGTTCATCTACCGGGAACATTGCAATAATACGATTAATAGTCTCTTTTGCATCAATTGTATGCAGAGTTGAAAATACCAAGTGACCAGTGTCTGCAGCATGTAGAGCAAGTTCAACGGTTTCACGGTCCCTCATCTCACCAACAAGTATAATATCTGGATCCTCACGCAAAGCTGCTCTAAGGGCTCTTTGAAAAGTGAGAGTATCTTGTCCAACTGAACGCTGATTTATAATACACCCTTTATCTTTATGGACAAACTCAATAGGGTCTTCGATTGTAATGATATGATTTTTCTTATTTACATTAATCTCATGAATCATAGCCGCAAGCGTTGTTGATTTACCACTACCAGTTGCTCCTGTTACCAGAACAAGTCCACGTGTTTCATTAGTAAAAGTTCTTATGGATTCTGGATACTTCATTTCATCTATTGTAGGAATTGTCATAGGAATAACACGAAACACTGCTGATGGACCATCCATCTGAAAGAAAATATTTACACGAAAACGATTTGCTTCATCATACTGATAAACAAAATCGACCTCTTTATTTTCAATAAGCTCTGCATATCTGGCTCTTAACATCTCTTTTGCCAATGTCATGGCTTCATCTTTGGTATATATACTTCCGGAAAATGGAACAATTTTTCCATTAATCCTTGCACGAATTGTACCATTTGCTTTGACATGTAAATCACTACCGCCATTGTCAATCAACTTTTTAAGATATTCTCTTATCTTATTTAACTGCTCAAATGTTAATTTACTAACATCTATTTCATTTGTATTTTCACTCATAATGACTCCAATATCTCTTTAAATGCATCTTTAAAAGATTCTAATCCATCAGCTATCTGCTTATCCAATACTTTCTCAAAATCTATACCTAAGTTCTCAACCCTTTTAAAATGCTCCTCTATTATTTTAGCCGAAATTGGTAAAGACTTATCTTTAATTCCATTTTCATTAAAAGCTTTTATTGTATCTATCGGTGCTGTATTTACACTGTTATATGCTAAAAGTTTTTCTACATAATAATGAGCAGGCAGAGAATCGTCTTTTACTCCTGTACTTGCAAAAAGTGTCCTACATCCGCTAACATTCATACTTTGAACTTGTTCATATATTTCAGCACTGTTATAGATTCCGCATAGAGCAACAGGCACACCGTTTTTAGCAAGTTCTTCATCTAATGCTCTATCCACACGACTTACAAAAACACTTATGACAGTGTCAACACCGACTCGCACTTTAGTGCTCCCTTGGTCTGACGCTTGTTGAGCTAGTTTTGAACCATGTTTTGCCACTCCTGCTTCAAAAGCTTTTGCACAAGAAATAGCTTGGGTTTTTTTAAATATAAGAGTTGCATTTACAGGAATTCCATATGAGGTCAGCTCAGCCATTGCCTTGTATCCGGCCTCTGTTGCTGGAACTTTTATCATCACATTTTTACGGTTTATCTCTTTAAAAAGTCTTTTACCTTCAGCAACTGTTGCCTCTGCATCATCAC
>DAOVJL010000149.1 GCA_030673275.1 Sulfurimonas sp. | reverse complement strand
ACTCTTTTTAAAAAGTCCCAAAAACCCACTACTTGGAGCTTGAACTACCTCTATGTGTAATTCAGTTACAGAACAGTTTAATGAAGCAGCAGCATCTTTATACGCTTCTTCTAAAGTAGCTGCGACTATCCTAATCATCTTTATTTCCAGTAGATTTTTTTGAACGTTTATTTTCTAACTTCTCTTTTTCCATCTCTTTATGTTCCATCTTATGTGCATGGTCACTAACTGCTATTTGTGCATCTTTAGCATTTTTAAACTGTGCATTTACAATAAATTGCTGCCCTATTGAAAACATGTTATTTATAAACCAGTAAAGCACTAAACCTGACGGGAATGTTAAGAAGAAGAAAGTAAAGATAATTGGTAAAAATTTAAATACTTTTTCTTGCATTGGATCAGTAAAATTACTTGGAGTAAGTTTTTGCTGATAGTACATTGAAGCACCCATAAGAATCGGTAAAATAAATGTAGAATCCATTCTTGAAAGATCCTGTATCCAAAACATCCAAGGAGCACCTTGAAGTTCAACAGCATTGAGAAGTACACGATAAATTGCAAAAAATACAGGAATCTGTAGTAACATTGGAAGACATCCACCAAGAGGGTTTGCTCCATGCTTCTTATACAAGTCCATAACTGCAGCATTCATTCGCTGCGGATCACCCTTATGTTTTGCTTGAGCTGCCTTAACTTGCGGAGAGATCTCTTTAAGCTTCTGCATAGAGACCATACCTTTGTATGTAAGCGGATAAAGTACAGCTCTAATCAAAATAGTAAGCGCAATTATAGACCAACCCCAGTTTCCAAGAATATCGTGCAGCCATAACAATAATTGAAATAGCGGTTTAGAAGCAAATGTAAACCAGCCGTACTCTATGGCATTAGTTAAAACCGGGCTGATATTGTGTAGAGTCTTATACTCTTTTTGACCAATATAACCATTAAAGCCCATATTTTGCATCGCTTCAAAATATACTATTGGATTATCTTCTCTGTCTCTCTCAACTATTATATTTGTATCTTTGGAAAATCCATACATTATAGATGCAGAGTACTGATCAAACGCAGAAATAAGCTCAACACCGCTAAAAGATTTTCTGCCCTCAGCATCACCATCCTCTATAATCGTTGCTAACTCATCGTCCGTATAAACCATAGCTCCTGTAACAGTCATCATCTGTTCTGTCTCATTTACTCTTGGTCTTTGACCTAAATAGATAAAGTATCTTTTATCATCTGATAGTAAAACCTTAACATCGTAATGTCCATCAGCATAAAAAGTTATCTCTTTAGTAACTGTTAAATCAGGTAGATTTTGAGTTAAGGTAACTTTTTTTGCACTGTTTTCTAGAGACAATTCAGAAATATCTGTCGTATATGCAACTTTTGCTGCTGCTTCATTTAAATTTGTATCTAAAAATCTAATAAAAAGTGGTTTTGTACCAGTAGCTGGAACAAGCTGAGCATGTTCATCATCTTTTGTATTAAACCTCTCTTGAAGTAGTTCTTTAGAAGATATACGACCTAAAGTATCTATTTTAAGTATAAACTCACTATTTGTTATAGTTACCAATGTACTTAAATCATTAGCTGCTATCTTCTCATTAGCTGAGATTGCATGACCTACTGCACTTTCAACCTTTGCAACTTGCGGTGTACTTGCAACTTGCGGTGTGCCTGAAGCTTGGCTGTTTTGTGAAACCGCTATATTTTGAGTGTTTGTTTGTTCTGTTTGTGCCTGTTCCGGCTGCTCTGGTGGGAAAATTGCTGTATAAGCTACGAAAAATACAATTGATAATGTTACGGCGAACATTAATCTTTGATTTGCTGTCATTTTGTCTAACACGACTAACCTTTATAGGAAAAATTTTTTATTATATAAAAACGGTTTTTTTTATTGGGAACCAACCAATATTTTATAGAATCAACCCCTATTTTTGTGGGTTTTAAAGAGAGTTTGTCAAGCAATGGATACTCTATGCCACCCTCGTAAAATTGATTACAACGTAGTATTCTAGTGAAAGTGTGGTAAAAAGCACTTGAAATGGAATTATTTTCGAACTGAATTCTTGCATATTCACTACAAGATGGGTAATATCTACAACTTCCAAAGCCAATAAGCGTAAAAAATTTCTGATAAAGCCATAAAAGTTTAAGTAAAAAATTTCTAATCATCTAATCTTTCTTAATTACATTGGAGCGATTTAAAATTTTGAGAAAATCATTTTTTAGTTTTTCATGAGTTATTTCATTGATTGAGTGTTTTGCTACAAAGATATATGTACCGTCATTAAGTGATGAAGAATATTCACGAAAGATAGCTCTAAGTCTTCGCTTAGCTCTATTTCTTTTTACAGCATTACCAATTTTCTTAGTTGCTGTAAATCCAACTTTATGAATATTTTTTGAGGGAAGAAAAAAAAGTACTACACTGCTTGAGTGAGCATCTTTCCCTTTTTTATATATATACTGAAACTCACGATGCTGCTTCAGTGTATAAAAGTTGCCTAAACTGACAATCTTTTACGACCTTTAGCTCTACGACGGTTAAGTACTCTACGACCATTTTTTGTTGCCATTCTAGCTCTAAAACCGTGAGTTCTTTTTCTCGGTGTATTATGAGGTTGGTATGTTCTTTTCATAGACATATCCTTATTTAAAATTAAGTCCGCAATCTTACATAAAACTTACTTAAATTGTGGTTAAGTTTTGTTTTACTTACTTAAAAAATCTTTCAATGTCTCTGTATGAGACTGGTTAAAAGATTTAGAAATATCAAAAAGTTCCTCTTTCATCTTAACATGACAATCTCTACATTCCTGAATTACATCATGTTCTCTTACATTTGGCTTATCTATCTTTGACTTTGTATGACATGCAAAACAGTCAGCTCCACAATCAGCCATCTTACTAGGGTCTGCTTTGTGACAATTTATACATGTGAGCATAGGTTTATGTCTTAAATCTTCATTTATTGTTGGTATAAGCTTAGGGTGACATGACATGCAGTCACCAGTACAAGCAAAAAGTGATATAGTAAATAATGCTAATAATATTAAATATTTCATACCAAAATTATAGCCTCTTTTTATTTACGAAACTTTTACTTTTATCTCACCGTTTTCTATATCAAAATCTACTTTAGAGCCTTCAACTACACTACCTTCAAGGATAAGTTCTGCCAGTCTGTCCTCAACTATCTCATATAGAGCACGTTTAAGTGGTCTTGCACCGTAAACAGGATCAAATCCGGCCTCTGCTATATAAGCTTTTGCCCCGTCGCTTAAAGTCAACTCAATATCTCTTTGCTCGACTTTTCTAGATATATCTCTGAAAAATATATCTACTATATCTACAATTTGCTCACGACCAAGAGCATTAAAGATTACTATATCATCAAGACGGTTTAAAAATTCAGGCTTAAAAGCTTGTTTTAACTCACCCATAACCATATCTTGAAGTCCATCGGAATCTTGATTATTTATTATCTTATCACTTGCAATATTTGAAGTTAAGATAATAATAGTATTTGAAAAATCAACAGTTACACCTTTATTATCAGTCAGTCTTCCATCATCTAGAACCTGAAGCAAGATATTAAAAACATCCGGATGAGCTTTTTCTACCTCATCAAAAAGTATCACACTGTATGGTTTTCTACGAACAGCTTCTGTAAGTTGTCCACCCTCTTCATATCCTACATATCCTGGAGCAGCACCAACTAAACGAGAGACTGCATGTTTTTCCATATACTCACTCATATCTATTCGTATCATTGCATCTTCGCTGTCAAATAGAAACTTAGCCAATGTTTTTGCAGTTTGTGTTTTACCAACTCCTGTTGGTCCTAAAAACAGAAAACTACCAATAGGCGAGTTGCTATCAGATAATCCTGCTTTGTTTCTCTTAATAGCACGAGAGACTGCATGAGTAGCTTTTGTCTGTCCGATTACATCTTTATTTAACTCATCTTCTACATTTAAAATTTTATCTTT
>DAOVJL010000174.1 GCA_030673275.1 Sulfurimonas sp. | reverse complement strand
GATAACAACTCTTCTTATTCCTGGTGTAAATGACTCCGATGAAGAGATAGATAAAATGGCAGAGTTTATATCAACAAAACTTGGGAGAGATATTCCATGGCACTTTAGTGCTTTTCATCCTGATTACAAAATGCTTGATACTCCAAGTACAAGCTTAGAGAGTATGCTTCAAGCAAGGGAGATAGCATATGGTCATGGTATAAAGTATGTATATCTTGGAAACATTCAAAATGACAGCTCTACATATTGTCCAAGATGTAAAAGTAAGCTGGTAGATAGAGCAGGATTTCGTTCACATATGGAGACTATTGTCGATTCAAAATGTGCATCATGCGGTGAGCATATAGAAGGAGTTTGGTTATGAAAAGATATATGAGTGTAGCTGGTAGCTTTTATCCGGCAAGAGCAGTTGAACTTGAGAGATACTTCGAACATTTTAGTGAGTTTTATGATGAGAATTTTAAACTGCCAAATATAACACAAAGCAGGGCTGTTATTGTTCCTCATGCCGGGCATATTTACTCTGGATATACGGCGAATATAGCTTACAGGATTTTACAGCGCAGTGGAGTTAAAAATTTTGTTGTAATTGGACCATCGCATAGAATGGCATTTGATGGAATCAGCTTAGGTGATTATGAAGCTTATGAGACTCCTTTTGGAGATATAAACAGAGCAGACGGTTTATATGAAAAACTAAAAGAAAAGTTCTCTTTAGGGTGTATAGAAGCCGCACATTCAGAACACTCTACTGAGGTGCAGTTTCCTTTTATTAAAGAGTATATAAATGATGTAAATATAGTTGAACTTGTTTACAGTGATGCAAAGGCAGATAGTATTTCAGATATTATAGATTTTGTTTTAGAACAAGATGATTGCGGGGTTATAATCAGTACAGATTTAAGCCATTTTTATAACTTAGATGATGCAAATAAACTTGATAGTATATGCTTGTCCGCTATTGAAAAACTTGACTTGGACATGCTTTCTAGCGGATGTGAAGCTTGCGGTATGATAGGTATAAGAGCAATGATGATAAGTGCTAAAAAACTTGATTTAAAGCCACATATACTTGATTATAGAACAAGTGCAGATGTTAGTGATGACAGTAGTAGGGTTGTTGGATATATGAGTGCATGCTTTTCATGAATAAGTCAAATATATTTGACTTAATTCCAGCTACTTTAAAAGATGAATTATTTGAAGAGATTATTTCAAAAGATGGATTGAAAATAGAGCGGATAGTCTCTTATGGACATACTACAACAGAGTTTGAATGGTATAATCAAGATAGTGATGAGTGGGTGATTTTGCTCAAAGGTGAGGCTGTTCTATCATTTGAAAACAGAGATGATGTAAGACTTAAAGCAGGGGATTATATCAATATACCGGCACACACAAAACATAAAGTTTCTTGGACGCCCTCTGATGAAGAGAGCATTTGGTTAGCTATTTATTATTAAAATTATCAGAGTTTTTTATTTGTTCTTACATTTACAGGTTTTACTCTATCGTAGTATCTTCTTGTGTGACAAACTGGATTACATGAGCCTCCGGTAGGTGATTCTATAAACCTAAGAGAGAATTTTGCAGTACCAAATTCAGCAACATTTTTCAGATGATGTGGAAGCTTTTTTGATCCATGATAGTCATGACATGTTTTACAAGTTACACGCTTTGTATTTACATGAAAAAAGTGAATATTTTTATCACCATTTCTAAAAGCTGTATGCTCTGTTGTAAATTTATCTGTTATTTTTTTAGGTTCATGACACTCAAAACAAATATATTTATCAGCAGAGAAGATTGTAGATGGTTTTTCAGGAAAAGGCTTTTTTAACATTCTAAGATTATCCGAACCATGAGGGTCATGGCAAGCTGCACAATCACCCCACATAATAGGTCCATGCAGATCAGGATTGTTTGCAAGGTGTTCACCCATATTTAAAAGCATCTTTCCATCTTCATCTCTAGGAAGTTGTGAACTGTGACATGTTAAACATATAGTTTTTGAATCTGCTTCTTTTAATAAACTTATATTTGTAGAATTATGGGGATTATGGCATCCAAGGCTGCCACCCATATTAATAGCACCATGTTTGTTTTTGGAGTTTTTAACTTTTTGTTTTATATCTGTGTGACACTTAAAACATAAGTCGTCACCTTGTATTATCAATTTTCCAGACTTCCCATTTTTATCGGTATGACAAGCTGCACAGTCTTTTGATTTAAATGAAGTGTGCTCACTTAAAATTTCTGCATCTTGTTCAGCAAAAAGGGCGCTGAAAAACAGTATCATCAAGGTAGAGGTTTTAAGAAAAAACTTTACAATATTTAGTTGATAATTCATTGTTAAACTCACTTTAGTTTTTTATTTGTTTTTACATTTACAGGATCTACTCTATCATAGTACCTTTGAGTATGGCATATAGGGTTACAAGAACCGCCTGTTGGAGACTCTATAAATCTAAGAGAGAATTTTGCAGCACCAAATGTAGCCTTATTATTCAGATGATGTGGAAGATTTTTTGATCCATGATAATCATGACAAGTTTTACATGAAATACGTTTTATCTTTACATGAAAGAAGTGAATGTTTTTATCGCCATTTCTAAAAGCTGTATGCTCTGTTGTAAGTTTATCTGTAATTTTTTTAGGTTCATGACATTTAAAACATATATATTTATCAGGAGAGAAGATTTCTGTAGAGCCCTCAGGAAAAGGTCGTTTTAACATTCTAGTATTGTCTGATCCATGAGGATTATGACAAGCAACACAATCTCCCCATAAAACTGGACCATGTAAATCTGGGTTGTCAATAAGGTGTTGTCCCATATTTTTGAGAAGTTTACCTTCTTCGTCTGTTTTAAGCGATGCACTGTGACATGTCAGACAGAGAGTTTTTGAATCTGGTGCTTTTAGTAATTTTCCTTGTTTTGAGGAGTGAGGATTATGACATCCGATACATTTATCACCCATCTCAATAGCACCATGTTTTCTTTTAGAGTTAGTAATTCTCTCTTTTTTATCTACATGACACATAAGACATAAATCTTTTTTCCTGTCAGCTTTTAATTGAAATAGATTTTTTTCTGAGTGAGGGTCATGACAATTTATACAACTGTCTTTTACAGGCGGATGTATATTTTCACCTGATTTTAACATGTCGCCTTTTTCAGTATGACACATGGTACAAAGTTCATTTATTGTGCTGGTTATTAATAATCTTGGATTTGGAGATTCATGTGGAGAGTGACAAAGTGTACAAGCACCAGCAGCAACTGGACCATGAATAAAATCATTTTTTTCATAATCAGTATGACAAGAGTAACACAGTTTTGGCATTTCCATTTTTAGTTTGGCTGATTTTCCATTTTTATCTGTATGGCATGCATCACATTTTCCTTTAGTATAAGAAGGATGCTTCATCATTTTTTTAGGTGTTGCAGGTGCTTCTTTGGCATAAATAGTGTTTGTAAAAAGAATAGATAAGAATAGTAAGAAAATGGAGCTTTTAAAAGAAAAATTTGTCATATGCTGTTAACCTCAAATTAAATTTGACTGAGTATAACATAAATTTATATTAAGT
>DAOVJL010000112.1 GCA_030673275.1 Sulfurimonas sp. | reverse complement strand
TCAAGCTGTCATATTAATCATAATTTTAATAATCATCTTATTGTCTTATATCATGTTGCGTGAGCTTATAGAATCTAAAAAAGTACTAAATAGGGCACAGGAAAATACCAGTTCTGGTAGTTACGAGTACTACATAGAAGACAATATTCTTTTATGGTCAGATGAACATTATAAACTTCTGCAAGTAGATAAAGAAAATTTTAAACCAACCATGGATACTTTTATGATATTTATACATCCAGATGATGTAGAAATTGTCAATAATGGTATTGAATTGGCTAAAACCTCAAAAGAAATGGTGTTTTTTGAGTATCGTCTATTCCTTTTTGACAATACCAAGATGTATGTTAGATCAAGTGCTGAAGTTATTAAGTATAACAAAAAAGGTGACCCATTAATTATTGTTGGAACAATTACTGATGTAACTCAATCTAAAAAACTTGAACGGGAAATAGTAGACACACAAAAAGATGTTATTCTCACTATGGGTACTATCAGTGAGACGAGAAGTATGGAGACCGGAAACCATGTAAAAAGAGTGGCAGAGTATTCAAAGCTTTTACATCTATTAAATGGAGCAAAAGAGGATGAAGCAGAACTACTAAAAATGGCTAGTCCTATGCACGATATAGGAAAAGTCGGTATTCCGGATCATATATTGAACAAACCAGGAAAGCTTACTCCCGGGGAGTGGGCAATAATGCAGACACATTCTGAAATGGGATATGACATGTTTAAAAACTCAGAGAGAGAGATTTTAAAACTTGCTGCAACTATTTCATTGACTCATCATGAAAAATATGATGGAAGTGGGTATCCAAAAGGTTTAGTCGCCGGTGAGATACCGCTTGTTGGAAGAATTACTGCTCTTGCTGATGTGTTTGATGCGCTAGGCAGTGATAGATGCTATAAGCTGGCATGGGAATTAGAAGATATACTTGAACTTATAAAAATAGAGAGAGGTAAGCATTTTGATCCGGTGTTAGTAGATTTGTTCTTAAAGCATATTAATATGTTTATTCATATTAGAGACAACTATAAAGAGATAGATAATTAAGAGACCACCATTAAATAACTTTAATCTCTAATAATATCATAGTGCAGGGGATAACTGGGCGTAAATCTTTTTGGATTTATACTATGGTTTTGCTTTTGATTTTTAAAAACTATTTTTACCCTGTTTTCAAACTCATCAATATATGATATTGACTCTATTAAATTATCTGATTGAACTATAGTAAATTTAGAATCTTTATAATTTGCTACATACATGTCTTTTTTAATCTCTTTAGCATTACTAATCATTTTAAAAAAATCAAATTTTGACTCTACTTTTCTAATTATGACTTGTTCAATATCTGGCTCAACAATAATAACTTCAAATTTATTAATATAGACATCTTTTGTAACCGGCTTTTTATAGCTCCATTTGGCATTTTGTGGCTTAGAAGCGATTACATGTCCATTATATATTAGTACTTTATCTTTATCATCGGTAATGCTTTGTGAGAAGTCTGCCTCAAATAATTCAATCTGCTCCAAGGATGCAAATGCCTGCGATACAAGTAGTATTGTAATAAGTAAATATTTCAATTTATTCCTTTTAATTAAAAAATTATATCCAAGTGATTGTTTACATATTATATAATATGAATAATAAAAAAAATCATTCTAGCATTTATGCAAATTATTATTATATGTATGATAAAATAAGAGCAATTTAAAAATTACTATATAGTGAAGTATATAGTAGTGCATATAAGGTTGGAGATGCTACAAGCATTAATGGGTAAGGTATTTGGTACGTCAAATGATCGTGAATTAAAAAATTATAGTAAAATTGTTAATAAAATAAATGACTTAGAGAGTAAATATCAAGCTCTTAGTGATGATGAGTTAAAAGCTGCATTTGCAGAACTTAAAGATAGTGTCTTAAAAGAGGAAAAAACTTTAGAAGATGTTTTAGTTGATTCATTTGCAATTACAAGAGAAGCTAGTGTTAGAACTCTACAGATGAGACACTTTGATGTTCAACTTATTGGAGGTGTTGTTCTTCATGAGGGTAGAATTGCTGAGATGAAAACAGGTGAGGGTAAAACTCTTGTAGCAACTCTGGCGATTGTTCTTAATGCTATGAATGGTAAAGGTGTGCACCTTGTTACTGTTAATGATTACTTGGCTTCTAGAGACGGTAAAGAGATGGCACCGCTATATGAGTTTCTAGGACTTTCTGTTGGTATAATCTTAGATGACATGAATGATCCAGCTATTAAAAGAGAAGCGTATAACGCTGATATAACTTACGGAACAAATAATGAATTTGGTTTTGACTACCTGAGAGACAACATGAGTTACTCGTGCGATCAAATGGTACAAAGAAGTCATAACTTTGTAATTGTTGATGAAGTTGATAGTATTTTAATTGATGAAGCAAGAACTCCTTTAATTATATCTGGACCTACCAACAGAACTCTGCAAGATTACGCAGATGCAAATGTCATTGCTCTTAAATTGGTTAAAGATGAACATTTTACAGTTGATGAAAAAGACAAAGTTATTCTTATCACAGAAGAGGGTATCACTAAAGCAGAAGAGCTGTTTAAAGTTGAAAACCTTTACTCTCCGGAAAATGCTTCACTTCCTCATGCCCTTGACCAAGCTCTAAAATCAAACTATCTTTTTGAAAAAGATGTTGATTATGTAGTTAATGACGGTGAGGTTATAATTGTAGATGAGTTCACAGGCCGTCTTAGTGAGGGTCGTCGTTATTCCGAGGGTCTTCATCAGGCACTAGAAGCAAAAGAGAAGGTTGAGATTAAAGAAGAGACACAAACCTTAGCAGATATTACATTTCAAAATTACTTTAGAATGTATGATAAACTAGCGGGCATGACAGGTACAGCAGAGACTGAAGCATCTGAATTCGCGCAGATTTACTCCCTTGATGTTATTTCAATACCAACAAATATACCTATAACAAGAAAAGATTTAAACGATCTGATTTATAAAACAGAAGGAGAAAAATTTGATGCGGTTATCGGTACCATAAAAGAACTTTCAAAAACAGGTCAGCCTGTTTTAATCGGTACTGCTTCTATTGAGAAGTCAGAAGATCTCCACGCCGTACTAAAAAAAGAGAAAATTGCCCATACGGTACTTAACGCTAAAAATCATGCTCAAGAGGGTGAGATTATTAAAGGGGCCGGTGTCAAAGGAGCAGTTACAATTGCTACAAATATGGCAGGTCGTGGTGTTGATATTAAAGTAAATGATGAAGTTAGAACTCTCGGCGGTCTTTATATAGTAGGAACTGAAAGACATGAAAATCGTCGTATAGATAATCAGCTTCGTGGTCGTTCCGGACGTCAAGGTGATGCAGGCACTACACAGTTTTACTTATCTTTAGAAGATAATTTACTTCGTATTTTTGGAAGCGATAAGATTAAAAGTATTATGGAAAGACTTGGTGTTGAAGATGGTGAATACATAGAGTCTAAAATGGTTACACGTGCAGTTGAAAAGGCTCAGAAAAAAGTCGAAAATATGCACTACGAGGGTAGAAAACAGATTGTTGAATATGATGATGTTGCAAATGAGCAGAGAAAAATAGTTTACAGGTTCAGAAATCAATTGCTTGACTCAGAGTATGATATTTCGTCTAAAGTTGATGAAGTAAGAGTTGAATATATTGAACATGTACTTAGTAATTCAGATATTTTTGATGGTGGAGCCAGAGAAGATTTTAATTTAGAAAAAGTTTTTAAACTATTGCATGAAGAGCTTAACCTAGAGCTCAAAGCAGATGAGTTCTCATCGTTTGAATATGAAGAATTATTAGAATCCGTAGTAAATGCTGTTAAGAAACCTTATGATGAGAAGATGAGCGTACTAGAAGAGGGCATTTGCAGTGATATTGAAAAAGAGTTATATCTTAAAGAGCTAGACAGTGCTTGGAGAGAGCATCTTTATGCTATGGACAATATGAAAACCGGTATTAGACTTCGTGCATATAATCAAAAGGACCCATTAGTTGAGTACAAAAAAGAGAGTTTTAATCTTTTCACGGAACTGATTGGCGATATTAAATACAATACTATAAAAACTCTTCAAATTATTCAATTTAGAGTTGAAGACCCAGAGGAAGAAGCTAGAAAAGTTGCTGAACAATTAGAGACACAAAGAAAAATTGAAGAAGCTGTTAGACAATTTAACCTTTCTGATAGTGGTGAAGGACAAGGTTCTAAAAAAGTATCCAGAAATGACCCTTGTCCATGCGGAAGTGGTAAAAAATATAAGCAGTGTTGTGGAAAAAGTGGTCCTAAAAAAGGTATGTTCGCTTCTTGAATGCATCAATAGTACCATATCTTGTAAAAAGATTTTTACGATTTGACAAGGAACAGCCTTTTATATTTCTATCTGCACTTCTTGCGTTTTCAGGTATATCACTGGGTGTTATGGTCCTTTTAATTGCTATGGCTCTTATGAATGGTTTTGATAAAGAGTTTAGAAAAAAACTTACCATTATGAATTATCCATTGACCGTTCTTCCAAAATTCTATGGCGCAGTTAATGAAAATCTACTTTTAGATTTAGAAAATAAATTTCCTCAACTTAAGTTTAGCCCCTATATTCAATCTTCTGTTATGGCGAGAAGTGGAAGTAAGCTAGAGGGTGGTTATATCTTTGGAGTTGATTTTCAAAGCGAAGCTAAAGTAAATAGCGTTTTAAAAGAAGCTATAGAGAAAAATGAGTTCAAAAAATTTGATGTTTTAATCGGAAAAACTTTAAAAGATGATTTTTCACTTTTTGTAGATGACAAGCTTATGTATATATTTACTCACTTAGAGCCGGGCGGTTTGTCAATTACACCTAAGATTAAAAGGTTTAAAGTAAGAGGTGTATTTGACTCTGGGCTCTCTGCTTATGACAAAGCTTACGCCTACACAACATTGTCTTCATTGCAAGCTATGCTGCATCTGCCAAATAATCAATATGACGGTATTCATATCTTTTCTGATAATCCTCACTCAGATATAATAAAAATAAAAAAATCTCTTCCTGTAAATGTCAC
>DAOVJL010000101.1 GCA_030673275.1 Sulfurimonas sp. | reverse complement strand
GCATAAGCCTTGCCATCAGTAGTTTTCAAGACCACTTCTTCACCGATAATCTCTTTCTTTTCATTGATTTGTTTTAAGTGCACATCTTTGTAAAAATAATACTCTTTTTTATTTGGAAGATATATAACTTTTTGTGCTTTACCTCTGTATGTTGAACCATCAAGAGTTTTTATAAAAAATGAAGCATCTCCCTCAGCAACAAACTTTGTAGGTCTCTGCTCGCTATCTGTATATATAGTTACCTTTGATGCATTAAGCTCATCAGAACCTTTGACTATGTTGACATTACCTTCAAATACAGATACACCGGTTTTTTGGTCTGCGTTAAACAACTTTGCTTTTACTTTTAACTCTTCTGAATATAGACTTAATGCTAAAAAAACTGTTAAAATTATTATTTGTTTCATTTTTTACTCTCTTCTAATTGATATTTAACTACAACATTTTTTGACTTGACTCTGTTTAAAGCGTTGTTGTATTTTAATTTATTTCCAGTAACTTTATTATTGTTCCTGTAAAGGACATAGCTCCCATCAGCTGTTGCTATAGCTGTTTTTTTATTATAAACAACCTTCTGTGTTTCAAATGTCAAACCATCTTCTCTAAAATATACAACATCTCCATTCAAATAAACAGTGTCACCCTTATATATTCCGGTATTAGATTTCATATTTGCAATATACTCTTGAGAATTATCAGTATAATCCATTAGTTTAACACTGTATCTGTCTTTATATCTTGTCCCTTGGGATCCGCTCATCAGTGACGTTAAACCCTTCTCGTCTAACTCATACATTGTAAAAGCAGCTATATTAAACAGCGGCACATCAGTAAAATTATTTTTCTTAATATCCAGTGGTTTAAATAACACTAGTATCATCAGTAAAACCAAAGATATAAAAGTAAAAAAAATATTTATATTCATCTCACACCCATACAGATAAAAATTTATCTTTTAAATCACTCTCATCAACTAAAATATCAATCATCTCTCTAACAGCACCGTCTCCACCATTTTTTGTTAGTACAGTATCAACTATATCTTTTATGTCATCTACACCATCATTTGGAGCAAAACTTCTGCCCACTAGATTCAACATGTTATAGTCATTAAAGTCGTCACCAATGGCAGCAACTTCATAAAACTTAAGCCCTAAATTCTCAACCAACTCTCTGAGAACTCTATCTTTATCTTTTACGCCCTGAAAAAGGTGCTGAATCCCAAGCTCATCAGCTCTTGTCTGAACAACCTTTGATGTTCTTCCTGTTATTATGGCAACTCTATGTCCTAACTTAATCCAAGTAGTTATCCCCAGACCATCTTTAACACTGAAGTTTTTACTTTCCCCATCTGATGAATATATAAGCTTTCCATCAGTCAAGCAGCCATCAACATCCAATATAATCAATTTAATCATAATACATCTTTTGTACTTGGAATTCCAACTCTTTCATTTTTTTGTATTGCACGACGAATAGCAACAGCCAGTGATTTAAAGGCTGCTTCAATTATATGATGCTTGTTTTTACCTCTTAGCCCAACTATATGAGCGCTGATTTTTGCATTTAATATAAAAGCTCTAAAAAATTCTTCTACAAGTTCAGTGTCAAACAGTCCAACTTTACCATTAACATTAAGGTCATATACTAAAAATGGTCTATTGCTTAAGTCTAAATCACAACTAACACAAGCCTCATCCATCACTATATTTGCAGAACCAAATCGTTCCATTTTTTCAATAGGATACAAAGCCTCCCCAAGAAGTGACCCAAGAACAATACCAACATCTTCTACACTATGATGATCATCTATATGAGTATCACCTACACAACTTATATCTAGGTCAATTAAAGAGTGCTTAGAAAAACTTTCAAGCATATGATCTAAAAAACCAACACCTGTCTCTATGCTACTTTTGCCGGTTCCGTGTAAATTTAGTGAAATTGTTATATCTGTCTCTTTTGTTTTTCTTGTTTTAGTAACCATTAATTAATCCTCTCTTACAATAAATGAATTTTTAAAATGTCCAAGTTCTTTATAGTCTCTAGCCTCTTGCTCACTTTTAAAGCCTCTCAACCAGACTTTAAACATTCTGCCCTGCTCTGTTTCCATATCTTTGATTATAGTTTTATATCCATTCACGTTATTATGTTTTTGTTGAGTTGTAATAGCGCCATTAATTTTTGTAAAAGATGCAATTTGAAGAGCAAACTTATCCAATGATTTTCTTTGAGGAGATTTTCTTAGCTCCTCTCTTGTAGGAATATTTCTTTTCCCTTTTGCATAAAAACCTAAAATTTCAATACTGACAGGTGCCGTCCCTCTTCCAACCATATTAATTTTATGAGCTGCTTTGTTTGAAAGGTCTATGATTCTAGTAGCTATAAATGGTCCTCTGTCGTTGATTCTAACCACTGTGCTTAAGCCATTTCTACGATTAGTCACCTTAACAATTGTATTCATTGGCAGAGTTTTATGTGCTGCTGTCATATCATACATGTTATATCTTTCACCATTTGAAGTAAGTTTCCCGTGAAAATCTGGACCATACCAGCTAGCATTACCTCTAAATTCATCACCAACATTTACCACTGTCGGATAATATTTTATCCCTCTGATTACATAAGGGTTCATAGTAGGATGTTTATAATCTTTTCTATTTACAGATTGGTTGTGTGAATTTTTATCAGATGAGTAAGTTGTAGTTTCGCCAAAATTTGAATATGATCTAGTACCTCTTGTACTACACCCACTCATAAAAACAATGGCAGATATTATTAACGTAGCAGTTAACTTATTCATAAATTTTCAATCTCTCGCCAGCCTTAATAAGACTGCCTTTTATACGATTTTGCTGTTTTAGCATTTTAACACTTACTCTATGAGCCTTGGATATTGACTCCAAAGTATCTCCTCTTTTAACCAGATAATAAAATTTACTATTAAGTTTCTTCATTTTAGATTTGTTGTCTATAGGAATAATTAGTTTTTGTTTTAGTTTCAGCCTAGTGTTTTTTAAACCATTAAAGTCCATAATCATCTTATATGGAACACCGTAACTTTTACCTATGTAAGAAAGATTTTCACCACTGGAGACAATATGGACTCTATATATATTTTTAATCTTTTCTTCAAAATATTTTTGTTTAAAATCTGATAATTTTATGTATGGTATGTATATATTATAACCTTTTAAATAAGGAGGCACAAAATCATATTTCAGGTGTCTGTTTAGTTTTTTCAACTCTTTAAGAGGTATTCCAATCAGCTTGGAGACTCTTCTTAATGATTCACCTCTTGGAACTCTAACAGTGGAGACGGAGTATGCATTTGCACGGTTAAGAAGGTGTTCATACTCGCTATTGAGTAAAAACTCTTCATCGTTACCCATTAACGCAAGTGCAACAATTTTTCTTATGTATAATCTACTCTCTCTTGGTATATATCTCTTTTTTGGGTTAAGTAAAACAGAGAGTTCATCACTTTTAGCTTTTTTTATAGCTCTACCTAATCTTCCTTCGCCACAGTTATAGGCTATTGCAGCTAAGTACCATTTACCAAATTTTTCGTGCAAGACAGAAAGATATTTTGCGGCAGCTTTTGTAGACTTAATAATATCTCTTCTTTCATCAACATATGAGTCTATTTTGAGTCCGTAGTGTTTCCCTGTTTTAGGCATAAATTGCCAAAGTCCAGATGCTCTTTTCTTTGAATATGCTCTAGTTGAAAAGTGAGATTCTGCCATTGCCAAGAAAAGAAATTCTGCCGGAATATTATTTGCAGTTAAAATATTTTTTACAGCTGGTATAAACAGGTAGGCATCATCCATTGCCTTAAAGAATCTTTTCTCTTTATAAATAGCTTTATTGCTATTTTTCATTTTATTCATAAGTGGATCATAAAGGAAAGACGCCTCTATATCAAAAGACTCAAGTATAGAGACCTCTTTGTTATGATTTGAAGTAAACGTCAGACTGGCACTTAGCAAAAATGGCATTAAAAGTAATAATATTTTTTTCAATATACAGCTCTGTTTTTAAATTTATAAGATGATTCTACCTAAAAAAAAATAAAAAACCAGTTAAGTCTAATTCATAATTAAGAAATATCAAAGAGTTTTAGGGCGTTTTTGGTAGTTATACTTTCTATATTTTCAAGAGAAATTTCTAAAAGTTCAGCCATTTTTTGAGCAATAAAAGTAGTATAAAGCGGCTCGTTTCTCTCTCCACGATATGGCATCGGAGTTAGATATGGACCATCAGTTTCAATCAGAAGTTTTTCTTGCGGTATCTTAGGCAATACGTTAAGAAGTTTTTTTGCATTTTTAAATGTCAGAACACCTCCTATACCGAAGTAAAAGTCCTCTTTTGCAAGACTCAAAAGCTCTTCATCTGCATTGTAACAGTGTAGTACTCCCCCAACCTCTTTTGCATTGTTATCGAGCAGTACTTTTTTTGAATCTCTTGAAGCATCTCTAATATGTACAATCAATGGTTTTTTATATTTTTTTGCCAGTTTAATTTGAGCTACAAAAACCTCTTTTTGTCTTTGTTTTTCTATCTCTTTTTCTTCATCTGAGCCTTCAAGTCTATAGTAGTCAAGCCCGCACTCACCGATAGCTACGCACTTTTTATGTTTAGCATACATATCAAAGTCAAGAGCATCAAAACCATCCATATCATAAGGGTGAATACCTACTGCAAAATAGACGTCATCATAAACCTCTGCAATCTCAACTGCCCTATCTATTGTTTTAGCATCAGCACCAGGAATAATAAAGCGCTCTACGCCCTTCTCTCTTGCACGATTAAGTACTTCATCCAAATCATCTCTATATCTCTCATCATCTAGGTGTATATGTGTATCTATAATCATTAAATTCTCTTTTAGTTATTTGCTTGCAGAAGCTCTTTAGCGAACTTCTTTGCCTCATCTGTTACGTTATCGCCGCTAATTATTCTGGCTATCTCATCTACTCTGTTTTCAAACTGTAGTTCACTTACAAGTGATTCATCGCCATTTTTATGTACCAAAAAGTGTTGATCTCCCATAGAAGTAAGTTGCGGCTGATGAGAGATAACAAATATTTGAAAATGCTTTGAGAGTTGTTTTAAAACTTTTGCCACACTCATAGACTCTTCACCGCTTAGATTTGCATCTATCTCATCAAGCATTAAAATACCGCCATTTTTATTCATAAACTCTGATTTTAGCGCTAAAATAGCCAATCTAAGCCTGTTAAACTCACCTGTACTTACTTTAGCCAGCTCTGTTGAGTTGATTTTTAGAGCAATCTCATCCTTTCCATAAAGTCCGTAATCAATCTCGTTGATTTCTATTTGCGCATCCCTAAGATACAGTTCTTTTAGATATTTATTTAAATCATCTGCAAATGATTTAATCTCCACATGTCGAAGTTCGCTAAGTTTACTT